>JASJDF010000115.1 GCA_030065715.1 Xenococcaceae cyanobacterium MO_188.B19
TGGTGGCATAATCAAAATGAAGTGGATGAAGAACAGGTTCAAGACGCTCGTAACGATAAAGCAGCAATTTTTTGGGCTTTACTACTATTGTCTTCCCAATCAAAAGTAGAATTATCCCAAGAAGAATTTTATCAAGACCTAAGTTTAAGACCTTTGAATTTTATGCCAGGATTTCCTTGACACTCTCGCCGTTAACCTCCTGTCGTCAGTTTAACGGGAGTCCTTTTCCGACATTTAAGATAGAGATAAATCATTCCCATATTGTAAACTGGAATAGTTTTATAAATAAAATCACAATATCAGCATTTGGTGGAGGAAAAAGGTTCATGAAAGCCATGATTCTGGCTGCTGGAAAGGGAACTCGTGTTCGCCCCATTACATATACAATTCCCAAACCACTAATTCCCATATTACAAAAGCCAGTGATGGAGTTTCTCTTAGAATTATTGAGACAACATGGCTTCGATCAAATTATGGTCAATGTCAGTCATTTGGCACACGAAATAGAAGGTTATTTCCGTGATGGTCAAAGATTTGGAGTTAATATTGGTTACTCTTTTGAAGGGAGAATTGTTGAAGGAAAATTAGTAGGAGAAGCCTTAGGCTCTGCTGGTGGAATCAAAAAGATTCAAGATTTTAATACTTTCTTCGATGATACTTTTGTGGTGCTGTGCGGAGATGCTTTAATCGATCTAGACTTGACCAAAGCTTTGGAGTATCATCGTCAGAAGGGCGCGATCGCTACAGTGATCACTAAATCTGTTCCCAAGGAAGATGTTTCCAGTTATGGAGTAGTAGTTACCGATCCTGATGGCAAGATCAGGTCATTTCAAGAAAAACCTTCAGTAGAAGCAGCTCTAAGTACGGAAATTAATACTGGGATCTATATCTTTGAACCAGAAATCATCGACTATATTCCCCCCAACCAAAAATATGATATTGGTGGAGAGCTATTTCCTAAACTAGTAGAAATGAAAGCCCCTTTCTATGCTGTTTCTATGGATTTTGAATGGGTAGATATCGGGAAAGTACCTGACTATTGGCGTGCTATTCGAGGAGTGCTCTTGGGAGACGTGAAAAATGTCAAAATCCCAGGCAAAGAAGTAGCTCCTGGTATTTACACTGGGCTAAATGTGGCAGTGAATTGGGATAAAGTCAATATCAAAGGTCCTGTATATATTGGAGGAATGACCAAAATTGAAGATGGAGCAACTATTATTGGTCCTTCAATGATCGGTCCTAATTGTTGGATTTGTAATGGTGCCACAGTAGATAATAGCGTCATTTTTGAGTACTCTCGTCTGGGGGCAGGAGCTTGTTTAGTTGATAAACTAGTTTTTGGTCGCTACTGTGTGGATAAAACTGGTGCTGCGATCGATGTACAAGCAGCAGCCCTAGATTGGTTAATTACCGATACCCGCCAAGCACCTCCTTCATCTGAGGCGGAACACGAAACCGCAATCAAAAAGCTGCTTCAAAGCGGAAACTAGAATCAAGGATGGGGGATGAATTCTGAATAATGAGGAGGATTTATTGTCTTCCTTATTCCTTATCCGAAGGTGTATCCTTTAGGACATTCCTCATTCCTCATTCCTTAAATAGGAGGATTTCTCTACTGATAAACTATTCCGCTAATACCAATAGAACGATAGAATATAAATTGGTTGACAACCTACTAGGATAAAATCAGTGCTGTCTTCACTAATTACCGATTTCCGTATTATCTTTGAGCGCGATCCAGCAGCTCGTAACTGGCTAGAAGTTCTTACCTGTTATCCAGGTTTGCAAGCTTTGTTACTACATCGCTTTGCCCATTGGTTGTATCGTCTGGGGCTTCCCGTTATTCCCCGCTTGATTTCCCATTTAGCTCGCTTTTTGACAGGAATTGAAATTCATCCAGGAGCCCAAATTGGTCAAGGGGTATTTATCGATCATGGTATGGGAGTTGTAATCGGCGAGACTGCTATTGTGGGTGACTATTCCCTGATTTATCAAGGAGTAACCCTTGGTGGAACAGGAAAGGAAACAGGAAAACGTCACCCAACCCTAGGAGAAAACGTTGTAGTGGGTGCTGGGACAAAAGTTCTAGGTAATATTCAAATCGGTAATAATGTGCGTCTTGGTGCTGGTTCTGTTGTATTACGGGATGTACCTTCAGATTGCACTGTAGTGGGAATTCCTGGCAGAATTGTCTATCGTTCTGGAGTCAAAGTAAATCCTTTAGCACATGGTAATTTACCAGATTCGGAAGCTAATGTAATTCGAGCTTTGGTAGATCGTATTGAGTCTTTAGAAACAGAAGTTCAAGAACTCAGAAAATCTCACTCCCACAGTAAGGCTCTAGTCGCAACTGTATTATCAGAATCTGAAAGAGGTGAGAGTTGTAAATTACGAGACAAAGAAATTCGAGAATTTTTGGAAGGTTCTTCTTAAGCTCTAATTAAAATAGAACTAAGTCTATTCAATTTCCACAGTAAGAATATTAAGAACTAAAGGAGAAATTACCATCAACTGACCAAATTGATTAAAGTGGGATTATATATCTAGTCATTTTTTCTTCATTTATACAATGATTGATGCCATCATAATCATTATCTGTATTGTTGCAGCAGTTAATATAGGCTTTGACAGCATACAACTGTTGCCTCAAGATATCCTTGAACAAGTATCTAATTTTGATGCTTTACGTTTCACCCTCGCTGGTTTTGCAGCTATTATTGGTTTGGGTATAGGGGTTGCTGTTCAAACGACTTATCGCCGTCTAGAAAATCAAATACGCCAAACACCCATAGAAGTTATAGTTACTAGAGCAATTGGGCTAGTAGTAGGTTTACTGGTTGCTAATCTGATGTTAGCTCCCATGTTTTTGCTACCCATTCCTAAAGAATTAACTTTTGTGAAACCTGCGATCGCGATTATGGGCAGCGTCATGTTTGCTTATTTGGGAATCAGTTTG
Organism: Xenococcaceae cyanobacterium MO_188.B19; assembly: GCA_030065715.1. Taxonomy (GTDB): domain Bacteria; phylum Cyanobacteriota; class Cyanobacteriia; order Cyanobacteriales; family Xenococcaceae; genus JASJCP01. The sequence goes on from JASJDF010000115.1 coordinate 2,957, forward strand.
GCAGATACTCATGGTAGAACTTTTTTGCGTCTGATTAACCCCAATAGCGTTGAAAGTATTTTAGTCGCAGAAGGCACACTACAAGCAATCTCTTCCAAGATATTAGATACTAGCTGTATTATTGATGGCAGAATCGAACAGTTACTTAAAACTGGCTTTGTTGAAGGGCAAATTATAGTACCTCAGTTTGTGTTGCAAGAATTACAACAACTAGCGGATTCTAGCAACGATCAAAAAAGAATGCGGGGGCGCAGAGGATTAGACATTCTCAATCGCATTCAAGAGAGTTTTCCTGACAAAATTGTATTTCGCAATACTGACTACGAAGAAATTGAAACAGTAGATGCTAAATTAGTCCATCTGAGTCAAGAAATCAATGGTACTTTACTGACTAATGATTATAATCTGAGCAAAGTTGCTAATTTACAAGGAATTTCTATTCTCAATATAAATGACTTAGCCAAAGCTATTAGACCCTTGTATCTCCCTGGAGATAATCTAGAATTAAAAATTCTCAAGCAAGGAAAAGAACCAGAACAAGGCATCGGTTATTTAGAAGACGGTACAATGGTGGTTGTGGAAGAAGGCGATCGCCACGTAGGGGGGCAAATTCAAGTAATTGTTACCTCTTCCCTCCAAACTTCAGCAGGAAGAATGATCTTTGCTAAACCCTATCTAGATAACTACTCAAGTGTTGTTTCCTAGGTTAGTAGTTGGTAGTTAGTCGATGAATCATAAATGACCCTTGCTCCTTGGCGATCGCAAATCAGTCGTGCTTTACATCTCAATCGTTCTAAACCCTACAGTCGCTATGTACAGCTAGCTACGGTTAATACTCAAGGATTACCAACCAATCGCACCGTAGTATTTAGGGGCTTTTTAGATAATAGTAACCAGTTACAAATTATCACCGATCTTCGTAGTGAAAAAGTAACCCATATTCAGCATCAACCTTGGGGGGAAATTTGCTGGTATTTTACTAAAACGAGGGAGCAGTTTCGTATTGCTGGTCATATTACCCTGATAAGCGCAGATTTTGCTGAATTTAGTTTATTACAACAAAGAAAGCAAGTATGGCAAAAACTTTCAGATTCTGCGAGGGCACAATTTGCTTGGGCTTGTCCCAAAGAATCTAGAATTAAAGATCAAGAAGTGTTTGTCAGTGCTTTACCTAGTGACCGTGAACCTTTAGAAAATTTTTGTCTATTACTACTCAATCCTCAAACAGTAGATCATTTAGAGTTAAAAGGCGATCCACAAAATAGAACTTTATATATCAAAGAATCAGAGCAATTGTGGTCAATGCAAGAAGTTAATCCTTAATTTTCTAGTAGATAAACTTCATAAGCTTGAGACATCATATAGATTGATATAATCACTAGCAAAGTGCTAAAAGATAAGTTTACTATTCTGTTAGGTAATCTTGGTAAAAATCTAGTACTTAACTGCGCTCCAATCAAACCAAAAATTCCGAGAATAATTCCTTCTAAAAATAAAACATTGCCTTTAGTAGCGTGTCCTACAGCAGCAGAAATAGAAGTCATAACAATTACTCCCAGACTAGTTTGAATTGCCGATTTGATTTTTTCTCCTAGAAGTAACATTTGTAAGGGAACTAATATCACTCCCCCTCCAACACCAAAAAGTCCAGCTAAAATCCCTGTTAAACTTCCTGTAAAAATTCGCGCAATAAAAGGATTTATGGTGTGGTTTAAGCTAGATTCAACACTATCATTAGATGGCTTTTCTAATGGTGATGGATAGCGTTTTTCCAGGTCATTTTTGTTGATTAAAATTTTACGAAAATTCGCTAAAAAGATATTAATAATCAGAAAAATACTAAAGGCTGCTAATAATAAATGTGCAGGAAATAAACCAGCCAACCATACCCCGATCTGAGCCGTAAAAAATGAAGGTAATCCTAATAAAATAACTTTTCTCAGAGCAAGATTACCCATGCGGTAATTTTGGATACTACCAGAAACCGAAGTCATTACGATCGCCATACTACTAGTTGCTACGGCTTCTACAGGAGCATAGCCCAAAGTTTTGATGATTGGAACCAGAACAATTCCTCCACCAATTCCCAAGACTCCTGATAATAATCCAGCCAACAAACCACAACCAGCAAAAATTAATCCATGATGTATATCCATAAAATCACTAGATTAGTTTATAAATAAGTATTATGTCTTAGAAGATTAATATCATGATTCGTTGGTTAACTTGTTTATTGTTTGTTTGTTTCCTTTGGCTATGGGGTATAGAGCCAAATGCAGTCGCAGCACCTTCCAATAACCGAACATCTCAACAGCTAAGACAAGGGGAAAAAATAGCTCAAAAAGCGATTCAAGCCATAGAAAAAGGTGATTTTCCTCAAGCAGAAACCTATTGGACAGAATTAATTAGTACTTTCCCTGATAATCCTGCTCTGTGGAGTAATCGAGGTAATGTGAGAATTGCGGAAGACAAACTAGAAGACGCGATCGCAGATTTTAATCAATCTATTGCGATCGCTCCCCAATATCCCGATCCCTATCTTAACCGTGGCATTGCTTACGAAAGACAACAACAATGGGAATTAGCCTTAACCGACTACAATCAAGCACTGGCAATTAATCCTGAAGACTCCGTAGCCTACAATAATCGAGGTAATGCCAAAGCAGGACAAGAAAAATGGCAAGAAGCATTAGTTGATTATCAAAAAGCCGTAGAGTTAGCCCCTGATTTTTCCCTCGCCCGCGCCAATCTCGCTTTAGTTACTTATCAAGTAGGAGAGCATCAAGAAGCACTACGTCAGATGCGAAATTTAGTACGCAGGTACCCAATGTTTCCTGATATGCGAGCTGCTATCACTGCCGTACTCTGGGTTAACGGTAATCAAGGAGAAGCAGAAAGTAATTGGGTTGCCACTGTAGGTTTAGATAATAGGTATCAAAATTTAGACTGGCTAACAAATGTTCGTCGTTGGCCCCCTGAAATGATATCTGCTTTAGAAAGGTTTTTGAATCTAACTTAATCAAAAATTTACATAAAGTACTACCATTTAGTTCTTTTTATACCGACTTTTGATGAATTCGATATGGTAGAATTACGTAGATTTGTAAAGTTAAGAACTAAAATTCATTTAAGAATTTACCAATATCTATTGAACCTCTCCTGAAAGAACTTATATTCCCCGAATGAGTAATGATCTTTGGCGAAAAACTAAAATCTTAAATATAGAGATTGATAATATCTCTAGTTCGCAGTTGCTACAACAAACCAGAAATGGAGGTGTTGTGCTAACGCCTAATGTTGATCATTTAATGAAACTGCAAAAAGATTGGGATTTTTATCAGCTTTATACTTCAGCAGATTACATAGTTTGTGACAGTAAAATTATTTACTGGGCATCTATTTTGTTAGGCGATCGCATTAAAGAAAAGATATCAGGATCAGATTTCTTTCCCCTATTTTACAAGAAGTATCAATATGATCGTGAAATAAAAATATTTTTATTGGGAGGAACAGAGACCTCAGTACAACAAGCCAAAAATAACATCAATCATAAAGTTGGTCGAACAATGGTAGTAGGAGCTTATTCTCCTCCATTTGGCTTTGAAAAAGAACAAGCAGAATGCCAAAAAATTGTAGATTTAATTAATAGCACTGATGCTACAGTTTTGGCGATAGGAGTAGGCGCACCCAAACAAGAAAAATGGATTTTTAAACATAAAGATAGGCTATCAAAAATCAAAATCTTTTTAGCTGTTGGAGAAACAATTAATTTTGAAGCAGGAGCTACTAAAAGAGCCCCCAAATGGATGAGTCAAGCAGGTTTAGAATGGCTTTATCGCCTGGTTTTAGAACCCAAGCGATTATGGAAGAGGTACTTATTAGAAAGTATCCCCTTTTTCATCCTGATTTTGCTGCAAAAAATCAACCTTTATAGATATAAACAAGAAGCTAATTTAATGAAAATACAAAACTTAGATTTGCTTCCAGTAAGTAACTTAAAAATAAATCAAAATAAGACAAAATCAAACTAAATAATGGGTAATTAATAATTATTGGGGAAGATGGGGTTATCTACATTCCTTATTTACGTAACGATCGCCATCCTGTTTTGATTCGTCAAGATAATGCTGGTATGGCACGAAAAGGAATCGAATTCAATATATCTTACAAAGTTTGATTAATCCCGTTCCTATTCCTGGGGATGCTTGGCGTATTTACAAAAAATACCCTTTACTGAATCTTGGTTCTTTTCAACCAGCAGGGAGAAATAAACCCGTCGATTTTTTTCGAGGTCCTCAAGATATGTTAGATGGGATCGAAAAAAATCGGCCTCACCGACTTTCAGCGGAATTAGGACTTCATATTTTTGAGATAATAGAAGCACTGCAATATCCAGAACAATTTAATTATCAACGTCAGATTAAGAGCGAATTTCCCGCAATTAGCTCCTATGTTTGATATTTCTAAAGACTAAATATATTAATAACTATTTAACAAAGACAGATAATGAGTAAAGTTGGAGTCGTTGCTATTGGGCGTAATGAAGGTGATCGCTTGATTCGCTGTTTAAAGTCATTAATTAAAGAAATTCCTGAAAATTCTCCTATTGTATATGTGGACTCTGGCTCCACAGATGGGAGTGTTGAGGCGGCAAAAAACTTTAATGTTCGCGTGGTGGAATTAGATACTTCTGTTTCTTTTACGATGGCAAAAGGACGCAATGCAGGATTTAATTATTTGCGTCAAAAATTTCCCGATCTCGAATACGTGCAATTTATTGATGGGGATTGTGAACTTATCTCAGGATGGATTGAAAAAGCCACTCAAACTCTAGAAAAAGACCTCAAAACTGCTATTGTTTGTGGTCGTCGCAAAGAACGATTTCCTGAAGTATCGATTTATAATCGATTGATAGATATGGAATGGAACACTCCTATTGGGGAGGCTAAAGCCTGCGGCGGAGATACCCTAATGAGAGTTAAAGCGATTCAAGAAGTAGCAGGATATAACGGCTCTATGATCTGTGGTGAAGAACCTGAAATGTGTATTCGTCTCAGAAGGAAAGGCTGGAAAATTCAACGTATTGATGTGGATATGACCCTCCACGATGCAGCAATGACTAAATTCGCTCAATGGTGGAAACGTTCTATTAGGGGAGGTTGGGCAGTTGCCGAAGGTGCAGCGATGTATGGTTCATCTCCCGAAAAATATAAAGTGAAAGAAAATATGAGTGGTTGGCTCTGGGGATTAATATTACCCTTATTAGCTGTTGTTTTTATTTGGTGGACTTTTGGTAGTAGCTTATTATTACTATTGGGTTATCCAGTTTTGATTTGGAGAATCTATTCTTATCGTCGTAGTTTAGGAGATTCTACTGATGATGCGCGGGTTTATGCTTCTTTTTGCGTGTTATCCAAATTCCCTCAGGTAATTGGACAATCAAAATATCAAATTACAAAATGGTTTGGTCAACAAGTCAAACTGATTGAATATAAAACTCCTAATTAAATAACTAATATTCTTTAACATTATGACTGTACTGGTTACTGGTGCATCTGGTTTTCTTGGTAAATATGTTGTAGCAGAAGTATTACGTCTTGGTTATCAGACAAAGGCAGTAATCAGACCTAGTAGTAATGAAAAACTACTGCCCTGGTTAGCTCATCCGCAATTAGAATTGGTAAGTCTGGATTTACAAGATTCAGCAAGTATCACAGAAGCAATGCAGGGAATCGATACAGTAATTCATTTAGCTGCTGTCAAGACAGGAGATTGCGATACTTTAGTAAGAGGAAATCTCAAGATTACTGAAAATATTCTCCATGCCATGAAAGCAAGTAATGTAGATCGGCTTGTGGCAATTAGTTCTTTTTCTGTTTTTAATTATCTTAATATTCCTGCTGGAACAACGATCGATGAAAATTCTCCTCTCGAATCTCGTCCTAAAAATAGGGATGCTTATGCTCAAATGAAATTAAGCCAAGAAGAATTAATTCGCAATTTTGAGAAGAATCATAATTTGCAAGTGACTTATTTTCGTCCAGGTGCAATTTATGGCAAAGATAACTTATGGACTGCCCGATTAGGAGTTAAAGTCAAACAAAATATCTGGATTCGTATTGGTTCATCAGCACAAATCCCTTTAACTTATGTAGAAAATTGTGCCGAAGCAATTGTTAAAGCTTTAGGATCGGATACTGCTATTGGGGAGACATTTAATATTGTTGACGATATTCCACCAACACAACAAACCTATACTCAAGAACTAATTAAAAGAATCGAATCCAAACCGACTATTATTCCTGTAAGTTGGTCTGTAATCAACTCATTAGCAACTATAATATGGTGGCAAAATACTAAACTTTTAGGTGGTAAGTTGAAACTGCCTAATATTGCAGTACCTGCTACTTTACACGCTCGTTTTCAGCATTTTCGATACAGTAACAATCATCTCAAAGAATTATTAGGATGGACTCCCAAATATTCTTTGGGAGTTGCTCTCGATAAAAGTATCGGCAAAAATTAATAGATTATCTAACTTTATAGTATTGGAAATTTTTATATGCGAATTGGTTATATAACGGGAGAATATCCTAGAGCTACAGATACTTTTGTTCAAAGAGAAGTCGAAGCCTTGCGTAAAGAAGGTGCGGAAGTATTTACTTTTTCGGTGCGTCGTACCGCAGACGAACATATAGTAGGAGTCGAACAAGAAGCAGAACGCGATCGCACTTTCTATATTTTACCACCTAATATAATAGGATTATTGACGGCTCACCTATATCTACTAATTACTTCTCCTGCAAGATATTTCCGAAGTATTAAACTTGCTTGGGATACGAGACAACATGGATTAAAAGGTAATTTGTATCAACTGTTTTATTTTCTAGAAGCAGGAATTCTCGCGAAGGAAATTAAAACCAAAAAAATTCAACATCTTCATAACCACGCCCCCGATTCTAGTGGTACGGTTTCCATGTTGGCTGCGGAACTTGGTGATTTTTCTTTTAGTTTTACTTTACACGGACCTTATATTTTTTTCGCCCCCCAAGCTTGGCGATTAGATGAAAAAGCGAAACGAGCTAAATTTATTATTTGTATTAGCAATTTTGCCAGAAGTCAGGGGATGTTATTTGCTCCAGTAGAGAAATGGCAGCAAATGCACATTATTCATTGCGGTGTCGATCCCGAACTTTTCGAGCTTGTTTCTCACAATCGAGTAGGCAATCGCTTATTATATGTCGGTCGTCTTGCTGCTACTAAAGGATTACCAATTTTATTAGAGAGTATAGCCAAATTAAGAATCTCCCATCCCGATCTAATTTTAACCGTTGTGGGAGATGGCAGCGATCGCAAATTTCTCGAAACTATGACAAAAGAATTAGATATCGAGCAAAATGTCAAATTTGTGGGTTATCAATCACAAACTATGGTTCGTCAATATATGCAACAAACCGATTTGTTTGTATTACCCAGTTTTGCAGAAGGCATTCCTGTAGTATTAATGGAAGCTTTAGCTGCGGGCGTTCCAGTAGTCACAACTCAAATTGCGGGAATTAGCGAATTAGTAGAAAACGGGATTAGTGGTTATCTCGTGCCACCAGGAGATATGAATTCTCTTACTATTAAGATTGAAGCTTTACTTAAAGATGCAGAATTACGTCAAAAATTTGGTGTTGCGGGAAGAGCCAAAGTCGAGCAAGAGTTTAATATTTATTCCGAAGGTTCTAGATTGTATCGAATCATGTCAGCAGCCTTTAAAGGAGAAGTTGTACCAGTCAGGTTGGACTGAGTCAATAGAGTCAGTTGTTTTTTCTCTTTGAAACTTCGCACTTTAAAAATGTGCAATACTTCTATGAAAGTAAAGCTCATATTCCCTGATTTTTCGTTTATCTCGACTCAATACTATGAAAATTGCCATCATCGGTTGTGGATACGTCGCCGACTTTTATCTCAATAATCTCCGCTCTCATCCAGATTTTGTTGTTCAAGGAGTGTTCGATCAGAATTTTCAGCGTCGTGACCAATTTTGCCAATATTATTCCCTAACTCCCTATCCTTCGCTAGAAGCTGTTGTCGAAGATCCAACGGTAGAAATGGTACTTAATCTTACTAACCCTAGAAGTCACTTTGAAATCTCTGCTGCTGTTCTCAGTGCCAAAAAACATCTGTATACTGAAAAACCTCTAGGGATGGAAATCTCACAAGCCAAAACTCTGCTGGAGTTAGCCCAAGCCAATCAAGTCCGTATTGGTTGCGCTCCCTGTAGTGTTCTGAGTGATACTGCTCAAACTCTCTGGAAAGCACTTATTGAAGGTGTAATTGGTAAAGTTCGTCTCGTCTATGCCAACTATGATGATGGTATGATTGCTCCGCCCATGAAACCCTGGCTATGGAAATCTGAGTCTGGAGCCTCTTGGCCTGCACAAGATGAATTTGAAGTTGGTTGTACCTATGAACATGCTGGGTATTTTTTAACATGGCTCGCAGCATTTTTTGGACCGGCTCGTAAAGTCACTGCTTTTTCCTCTTGTCAGATTGCAGACAAAGGAATCCATGTGAACCATATGGCTCCCGATTTTTCCGTCGGGTGTATTGAGTACGATGACGGTGTTGTAGCTAAAGTAACAACAGGTTTAGTTGCACCACGGGATAAATCCTTAACGATTATCGGTGACGATGGTGTACTTTTTGTTCGTTTTCTACGTAATGACCGTGAACCAGTGTTTCTTCGTAAATATTCGCCAAAATGGAATCAACGTCTGGTTGAACAAGGGCTTAATCTGATGCAGTCGAAACTCCAGTTTTTAGGAGGCTATCTCCCGATTCCAGTCAATAATTGGTCACTTTACAAACAGTATCCTATGTTTAAGGGGAAAGACTTTGCTCTGGCGGCATCTCGAAAACCAGTGGATTTTTTTCGAGGACCTCAAGATATGGGGGATTCAATTAAGAGAAATCAGCCCCATAGACTTTCTGGTGAACTTGGACTTCATATTTGTGAATTGATTGAGGCATTACAGTACCCGGAACGTTTCAATTACCAACGGGTGATTAGCAGTGAATTTCCTCTGATCAAACCACTTTTCTAGAAAAAGTGGCTGCCGAGTCAATGACAAGTTTCCATCTACAAAGTTTAGCTAAGACCATTGGTAACAAGTTAAGGAAATCAGAAAAAAGTCAAGTAAAAAACCAAATCGTGTCAAACTCATAGAGAATAAGCAATTGAGCGATTTGATTCCTCTATGGGTAAGAGTAAAAGACTGAATCGAGACCACGCCAAAAAAACGCAACGACCGATGGTAGAAGATCGAGTCATTGCTGAACACTTAACAGCTTTATTAGCTCCAATAATTACCTCTCAGTCGCGTTTTTTTCGAGAACTGGGACTTAGAGATAGGATTTTGACACTGCCTTTAATGGTAGCTGCGGTGTTAACTTTATTGTGGAGAGACGTTCCAGGAGTAACGGAATTAGGTCGATTACTAGAAACAGAAGGATTCTTATGGTGTAATCCTACAAAGGTGAGTCAACAAGCCTTATCCCAGAGATTTTTAACTTTTCCTGCCGTTTTATTCGAGAGAATCTTTCATAAAATCTTGCCTAACCTGAAAGCCAGATGGTCATCTCGTCAAAATCGACCGTTACCAGACAGTGTTCAATTTACTTTGTCTAAGTTTGAGAACATTTGGATAGCCGACGGTTCAACATTGGAGGCTTTATTTCGTAAGCTCAAAAGCTTAGAAGACGTAAAACCAGGGAAACTAGCAGGCAAAATGGGAGTGGTTATCAATTTAGTAACACGATTGCCCATAGAAATCTGGTTTAATGAAAACCCCAGTGCTTCAGATACCCGTTTTGAAGAAAACCTTTTAGAGTTAGTTCCACCCAAGACCTTGTTGTTACTAGATCGAGGCTTTTATCATTTTCAGTTTTGGCAACAATTAATCGATAAAGGAATTCACTTTATTACTCGTAGAAAGATTAATGCAGCCATTGAGTATCAACAAGTTTTTACTGATAGTTATAGTTTACGCGATCGCTTGATCCAGATCGGCTCTGGGACAAAAAAAACTCCATTTGTTACTCTGCGGTTGATTGAAGTCCGAGTCGGTAAAGTGTGGCATTCTTACCTAACTTCAGTGCTTGACCCAGAAATATTGCCTCCCTACGTGGTCATTGATTTATATCAAAAACGGTGGCGAATTGAAGATGCTTTTAATACTGTCAAACGATTATTAGGTCTGAGTTATCTTTGGACTGGTTCAATTAATGGCATTAAACTACAAATTTGGGCGACTTGGTTATTCTATGCCGTTTTAGTCGATTTAGGTGATGCTATTGCTGATGAAATCTCACTTCCAGTAGATCGCATCTCCTTAGAAATGATTTATCGTGGTCTTTATTATTTTCATGGTGCTTCAACTAGAGGAGAGGCTTCTGAC
>JASJDF010000116.1 GCA_030065715.1 Xenococcaceae cyanobacterium MO_188.B19
ATATCCATTTTGGAGAACAACATCTAGCTAGAATTAATGGTGTAGATAATAATTCTCTAGACTCCTCTGATTTTGTCTTTAGTACTACTGGAACAGTTTTCGATAACAGCATTCAATCGGTATAGTTTTAAGCTTTAGGCTTCGTAATTAATTATCTTTGAGCGATCGCCGAATTTATTACTTTGCGATCGCTTTTATCTTCCCGCAATTAAAGAAAGAATTTTTATTATTTGAGATTTCTGACTTTATAAAAGGTTTCCAGACTGTGGCGATCGCCAACATAGCGCCAGTGCCAAGGTTCGTAACTAATACCCTGGGAATTGTTTTTAGGAAAAGATAGTTCAAAACTATATCTAGCTGCATTTTTGTCCAACCAGCGAAAAGCAGCGGTTTTTTCAAAATTAGTGCTAAGATTTGTCCCTGGTACTTTTCCGTCTCCGATATCAACTGCATAGCCTGTATGATGTTCACTGTAGCCTGGAGGAGCACTAACTTCTGCTCTAGTACTAGTATCTTGTCCTCTATTTTTTTTCACTTCAAAAAACAGATATTGTTGGGTTGCTTCATCCCTAAATCCTGAAATAGCAGTAAGAATAATACCCTGTTGCCTCGCAGCGGATTGCATTTTCCGAAATTCTGTGGCTGCGGATTTCTTTAACTTAATTGAGCCATCGGCGGTAATAGGAACTAATTCTGATAGTTTGGCTTGTTCATAGCGTAAATGTCCTAATACATTATCTATCGGTTCTGGTTCGGGGATGATTTTTGTGGCAGAAGATTCAACTATTTCTTTATTAGAAGGAGATTGTATTCCAGAAGCTACTTCTTCTGTTTCGGTTTTTGGTGTTTTTGTGGCAGTTTCGGGGGAAGGCTTGGGAGATAAAAAAAACATAACAAGCCCACCTACAACTATTACTAATCCGAAAACAGTTGCTATGGCTGGCACTGGAAAAGATGATTTGGGGGGTGTTGGTGCCGTTTCTCTTATGGCTTCTGGAATATCATCAATCATGGGGTTATTAGTTATTGGCTATTTTCTAGCAACTCCATCGGTTGCTGCTGCTTGGCAAACGGCATTTTTTACGGCATTAGAAACCCTCGGATCGAAGACAGAAGGAATAATATGTTCTCTGTCTAAGTCTTGGGGAGCAACTAGGGATGCGATCGCTTTTGCTGCTTCTAGATACATATTAGTCGTAATTGCAGAAGCTCGACAATCTAAAGCACCTCGAAACACCCCAGGAAAAGCTAAGACATTATTAATTTGATTGGGATAATCACTGCGCCCTGTTGCCATAACTGCTACATCATCATAAACCAGTTCTGGTTGAATTTCGGGTATGGGGTTAGCCATAGCAAAAACAATGGCTTGGGATGCCATAGAATAGACCATATCGGGGGTAAGTACTCCTGGTGCACTGACTCCCAGAAAAACATCAGCATTTTTGATCGCCGTAGTTAAATTACCCGATGTTTTCACAGCAAATTCTTGTTTCTGAGCATTGAGATCATCGCGATCGCTGGAAATAATTCCTTGAGAATCACATAATAGAATAGTATTTGCTCCAGCTTTTTTCAGTAGGGTAGCAATAGAAATTCCCGCAGCACCAGCCCCGTTAATTACTATTTTGACTGATTCTAAGTCTTTCCCGACTAATTTTAGAGCATTATACAAAGCTGCTAACACTACAATCGCCGTACCGTGTTGATCGTCGTGAAACACGGGAATATCTAATTCCTTCCTTAGCCTTTGTTCGATTTCAAAACAGCGAGGCGCAGCAATATCTTCTAAATTAATTCCCCCAAATACAGGAGCAATATATTTTACGGTTTTAATGATTTCTTCTGTATCTTGGGTATCCAGACAGATCGGAAAAGCGTCTATTCCAGCAAACTCTTTAAATAACAATGCCTTTCCTTCCATTACAGGTAAAGCAGCCTCTGCTCCCAAATTGCCCAAACCCAATACTGCGCTACCATCGGTGACAACTGCAACCATATTACTTTTAATGGTCAGATTATATACCTGTTCTGGGTCTTCTGCGATCGCCTTACAAATTCTACCCACTCCTGGAGTGTAAGCCATTGCTAGATCCGATTGAGACTTGAGGGGTAACTTACTTTCAGTGGTAATTTTACCTCCTTGATGCAAAGCAAAAGTGCGATCGCTATAACTGATAACTTTTACACTAGGTAGAGTTTCAATTTGCTTAATAATATTTTCCGCTTGTTCCGTACTAGCAGCATCAACAGTTAATTCTCGTTGGGTAAATTTGAGATTGCGTTGTAGAAGAGAAATATCCCCCAAACTTCCCCCAACGGACGCAATAGTACTCATTACAGAAGCCAATGCTCCAGGGCGGTTGGGAATTTCAATCTGAATAATGAGACTAAAACTAGAACTAGGATTTAATTCAACCATATGTCTTGCAATGAGTAGTTGGGAAATATATATATTACTGAAAAACCTTACTAAAATTCAGTTCAAGGATAATATTAATGAAATTTATCCTATTTCTCATACATTTCCAAGAGACTTACTCAGGGATTAGTTGGTTGTTAGTGGTTCATTGTTCACCGTTGATGGCTGGTGATTAATTGCTTATCCTCCTTATCCCCCCAGTCTTCCTTGTCTCCCTTATCTCCCTTATCTCCCTTGTCTCCCTTGTCTCCCTTATCCCCCAGTCTCCCCAGTCCTCATTCCTCATCCGATTTGGAAGCTACCCCAATAATCGTACCGTTGAAGTCGTAAGTGTTTCCTTCTAAACGAATTCCTGTGCCAATTTTGACTTTTTTTGCCCCTTCTAAAATTACACCGTCTTTAGTCACTTCCGCTTCCCCACCCAATCCAATAATGAAATCTCGAATGAACTGTACTTCAGGGCGAGGATCGGGTAAAGCTTTTACTGTACCATCTGGTTGGGGAACAGGAGTAGTTCTAGGTAAAGCTTCTGTCGAAATAATTTCTAGTGTTCCTGCTGGTTGATTACGAATTACAATGTCTATAGTTTTATCTTCCTCAAAACTTTTTATTAGCTTTTCGTAGTCATTTATGGCAAAACCTCGGACTAAAACTTCAATTTCAATCGGTTCTGATTTATTTTGAGCAATTCCTGTTACTTGAGTCCCAGGAAAAACGAGAATTCCTGCGATCGCGAAAAAGATTATTGCTCCAGCACCTAAATCTAAGATACTAACCTTACCAAAGAGTCTTCCTTGAGAATCAATAATTTTCATTAGCTCTAATTTTTGTCTTAGTTAATCTTTCCTAAGTCATAGTAACGATAAATCAATTTTAAATAATTTGTTTTACATATAATTTAGTTATCTAATTTCGTCTTATTCATTTACTAATCTATGATTACCATTGGTTGTAATAAGAACTTAGCGTTTTGGAGGCTAGGAATTATGAGAGGCGGAATGGTTTGGCATCCTGAAGAAAAGGATCGCAAAGTTAATGAATATTTAGAAGCAACTAATCATGCACCCTATGCGGTTATTGCTGCAACAGTAATGGTAATATTCTGTGGTTTTACTGCATTAGTTTTATTAGGTACTTTTTAGCAATAAGTGATATACTCCCATCGCCTCCGTAAGCGGTAGGCATGGGCTTCTCTAAGACCCTGGAAGATCGTCAGGTATCTTATAGTTACATGATACCCAACACCACTTTCTTGGCTTTATTTTTTCTGCGAAAATTGGCAATTTTCAACTCTTCAATACAGATTATCTTTGCTTGTTGACAAAGTTTTTTTACTTATTCAAAATGCTATTGTTTTCTTTATCTAGCTATTTTTAGATTTAGAATTATAAAGACTATCCCCAACAGCCATCTTCATCGCACCAGACCTAGCCACTGCCAGAGAATCCAACCCTCAAACCATGCTCGGTAAAACCCAAACAGGAGCCATACTCGAATGTCAATAAGACTGGGAAGATTGGTTTGAGGGCATGACAATTCACACTCATCCTCACAAAAGCGAAACCATTCTCAAAGGTTCAATTAGTGACCAAGCTGAACTCTTTGGCTTACTAATAAAAATTCGTGACTTAGGGCTAACTTTAGTTGATATCCGTAATCTTGATAATAATTAGCAATTCATTTGCAAAAAAGAATAAATTTACTTCTTCTAATCCCTTCCTAAGCTGCTCTATATCTTCTAAAAAGAGCGATTATGCTTGGTTTTTAAATAAGTTTTAAGTTTGGCTGTATCGGAAGCAATAATCTATTTAGTTTCTGGAGTCAGAGACGTCATAATGGGGAATTTCACCTTGGCTTCATTATAACTTTTGTTTCATTTGATACTCTGTTATAAGTGCCACAATTGCAACGGTGCCATAGAGTGTTTGCACACTCACGCAGGCATATATTAGGGAGTAGGCTATCGCTATGAGTATTTTGTCTGTCTTAATCATAATTAGTCTTTTATAATAATGCCTGAAATTTAATCTATAAGTAATGCGGGGATAGCCCACCATATATAGATTACTCTACTACAACTTAGTTGAAATTACTCATACTTCACAAAAGCTTGATCTAAGCTGTAGGATTAGTTCACGAAGTTTTGATTTTTGATAGTTGTCCGATATCCGCCAGCCAACACTTTTTTGATTATTGATATAAAAAATTGAGTTAAGTACCAATTGGAATAGGTAATTTTGAGCTGATTTAAGGGGGGCTCGCAGAAATCTGCTTGGGGTTTTGCTATTGCTGTTAAACCTGTTAGCGTATTCTTTTTTTAACTAGTCTCAATTTTTTGCATACCCTTTGTCGCCTCAGGAATATGAATCTATAGAACCAAGACAAAAGGCAAAAAATACAGCTTAATCTCTTCTTTGAGACTTTGGATAGCAACCAATTTGCTTTAAAGTCCAATAAAATAGAAATAAACTTAAATTCCGATGATTAACAAACCCTAGTATGACGAATAAATAAGCATAAATAATTATTACTAAGATACTAGTTTTAATAATTAAAAATTAGCAATCCAATCATCTTGTTCATTTGTGAAATAGTAAATCATGAAGCATAAAACCAACTTAATCAAATTTACCATTATTAGCTATTTAGCTACCATTTACTTACCTAGTTTTGCTCAAACTCCTACTGCTCAAACTGGCTTTTGGTGCGATACTAGCTCTAATATTCCCACAACTGTTTATCAAAATAGACAAGGACATCGCGAGCCTTGGATCAAATGGGTTAGTAATTATTTTTCTGGTTCGGGATATAGTCCAGTAGAACGTTGCAAAATAGTCAGTTCCCGCTTAGAATCTTATCGCAGAAATAAACAACTTAAATATTTGACTATAGGTAAGCAAAACAATCAAAAAATTATTTGCGTAGCGAGTCGGTATCAAGGAGCTTGTGAAGGAATAGTCTATACTCTTAAACCAGGACAAAATGCGATAAAAGCCTTAAATAATCTTTTTACCTGGAGAACTCAAGGAGCTTCGGAAAATAGTAATTATGAATCTGCTGGTTTTATTCCTTATATTGATGTTGGTTCAAGACTAGAAGAGACAACTCCCGTTCCATCCATTCCTGAAACAAATAATACCAGAGGTCTATAGAATAAAAGTCAATGTGATCGAGCCTAATTATAAAAAGACAAAATTGTTTAAGCCAATAGCTATTTTATTTCTAAATAGCTATCGTTGGCAACGCAGTATCTTGGTGATCTTCATAGTTTTATTATGTGAAAGTTGTTGGTACTTACCATCGATAAAATCTCAAACAGCATCAAATTATGTTCTGCCAGATAATACTTACAACAATGATATTTATCAATTAGCTCAATCTACTACAGTACGTATTTTTCATGATAAATCTTCTGGCTCTGGAATTATTATTAATCGCCGAGGAAATGTCTATACAGTTTTAACTAATTGGCATGTAGTTTCTACTGATAAATCTTATCGCGTTCTAACTCAAGATGGTCAAACTTATGCCTTACAAAAGTCACCCAAAAGGTTGGGGAAATTTGATCTGGCATTGATCGAGTTTAACAGTTTTAATGATTATCAAATAGCAACTATCGGATACAAAAGTCCCCAGGTGGGAGAGAAAGTTTATTCAGCAGGATTTCCTTTATATAACCACAATAGATCGACTAATACTATTTCCTTGGGCATTGAGATATTCCATTTTAGCGAAGGGGAAGTATCTTTAATTCCAGCAAAATCGATGCTCCAAGGTTATCAATTGGGATATACCAACGATATTGAAGTGGGAATGAGTGGCGGACCCATTTTTAACGCTGAGGGACTTTTAATCGGGATTAATGGTCGTCAAAAATACGGTGATCCAGATTTTGGTGCTTATATTTTTGAAGATGGTAGCGATCCTGATCCAGCAATGCTAGAAACAATGATTAATTCTAGCTGGGGTATTCCCATCACTACTTATTTACAATTTGCTTCACACACTAGAGAAAACTGAGATGAATCGTTTATTTTTTAACTCGAATTTTATTAATAATGTGATTACTGGGACGATTGTCACTTCTGCCATTGTTATCACTCAAGCTCCTGTAACTCTAGCAAAAAGTCCTACCGAGATTGCAGCGATCGCACAAGCCACTACAGTAAGAATTGAAAATGATTTTGGTGTTCCTGGGGGGTCGGGAGTTATTATTGCCAAGAAAAACTATACCTATACGATTCTTACAGCGAATCATGTAGTGGAAAATCCGAATCTTGATTACAATATCCAAATTCAGAATACACAATACCCAGTTAGTCAGATTCATAATCTTAAAAACAAAACTGGGTTAGATTTAGCAATTGTCACTTTTGAAAGTGAAAGGACTTATTCCGTAATCAGTTTAGGTAATGTGAAATATGCTACTACTGGTGCTAATGCCTATGTTTCTGGTTATCCTTTGACCGTAGATATTAATTCTAAACGGGAACATGAATTTACTAAGGGGATGATTACTAGCATCCGAGAAAGTGCTTCAGAAGGCTATACTATGCGTTATGATGCTTTAACTCGTCGTGGTATGAGTGGGGGGGCGGTATTAAATAATAGCGGTCAACTCATTGGTATTCATGGACAAGGGGATGTAATTGGTAGTCTCAAACATGAGTCTTCTAGTATTCCTGAACCTTTAAAAACAGGTTTTAATGCAGCGATTCCGATTAAAAAATTTCTCGACTCTTTACCAGCAGGGGGAATTAGTTATTCTGATTTGGTTGTAGAGCGCGAAAAACCCGATAAACCAGCAGAACCAATTAACCTCAAAGCTAGAAAAGAATATATCGCAGGGATTGAGTTGCTGCAAAAAGGAGACATGGCAAGAGCTAATGAATATCTAAGCAAAGCAGCTAAACAAAATCCTAATAATGCTCTAGCTGTATATTATCAAGGCTTGATTGACTATACTAAAAGGGATTTAAATTCTGCGATCGCAAATTATGACCGTGCCATAGCAGCCAATTCTAATTTTTCTTTAGCCTACTTCAGTCGAGGACTAGCTAATTATAGACTGGGAAATCAGCAACAAGCACTGGAAGACTATAATAATGCGCTGCGGATCAATCCCGTAAATCCTTGGTCATATCTAAATCGAGGCATTGTCCGCGAACAACTTAATGATGTTTCTGGTGCATTGTCTGACTATAATCAGGCGATTAAAATTGCTCCCGACTATGGTAAATCCTATTACAATCGTGGAGCAATTAGTTACGAGCAAAGAAACTTTAAAACAGCAGTAGAAGATTTTCAAAAAGCTTCAGAAATCTTTTTTCGCCAAGGAGATACCCAGAGTTATAACGTCGCCATAGATAGTTTAAATAAAGCCAAAAAAGCTTTGCGTAATTTTGGTAGTTCTAATCAACAACAAGCTAGTCTAGGTAATGGATATATCAATCCTGTACCAGAGACTAAAGACCCCAAAATAGAGCAGATGATATTTGGTTTTAGAAATGCCTATGAGTACGGAGTATGTTTAGATCTTATACTTTCTACTTATGAAAAAAATCCGATTAATTTGGAGCGGATAGAAAAAAATGATTGTATCAATAGCTTTTTGGAATTATTTGGCACTGAATTATCAAAAGACGCAGCTTTACTATTAATTGATTCAGCAAACACTTACGCAATAACTTCTATGCGCCCTGCTTTATATCCTTCCTATGGGTTACGAAGACGAGCAGCAATCAATTTGGGATATATCTACAAAATTGACCAAAATGATTCTCAAATGCTTGAATATGCTAATTCTGCTCATTAAATTAGTTTCCCCAAAGCTAAGTACCTGGGCAAAATTAATTGTGTAGTTTGGGAAGATAGAGAAAGAAGAGTAGGGGAGAAATTTAAGTGAAAAGGAATTATAATTTTTGTCTCCAACTATACAAAATCAATAAGAAGATTGTGAGAAATTAAACCACTAAAGAAGCGAATAATTTCTGATTAATTTCTGAGTTTTTCCCTGGGTCGAACTCACGTTGTTAGGATATTACTTTTGAAACTTTTAGCAGATAAGACTTTATTCCAAGTATGTATTAGCTCTTTTTAGGATAGGTGCTAATTTGATCCTAATTTAAAGTAAACTGCTTTTACAGACGATCGGCAATATTCTTATAACTAGGAACTTGAGTTAGGAACATGAGAACAAGATCCAGCTTTGAGCAACCTAAATTCCAAAAACAGAACTATGGTACTGAGCCTATTAAACTTAGGAAAACAGATCACTACAAAGAAGAGTACATTCAAAGTTTTGTTGGTCAATGGGATGAACTGATTGGTTGGGACTTACGCGCTCAATCTGAAGGTAATTTCTTTATTGATATCCTCAAAAATCATGGTGTTCAAAGAGTCTTGGATGTATCTACAGGAACAGGCTTTCATTCCATTCGCCTACTTCAAGCTGGGTTTGATGTGGTTAGTGCCGATGGCAGTGGGGAAATGTTAGCAAAAGCCTTTGAAAATGGGCGATCTTATGGTTTGGTTTTACGAACTGTACAGGCAGATTGGCGTTGGCTTAGTCGGGATATTCATGAAAAATTTGACGCGGTAATCTGTTTGGGAAATTCCTTTACTCATTTGTTTCAAGAAAATGAGCGTCGCAAGGCTCTGGCTGAATTCTATTCTGTACTCAAGCATGATGGTGTTCTAATTCTAGACCAACGTAATTACGACACCATGTTGGCTCAAGGGTTTCAATCCAAGCATATTTATTATTACTGTGGCGAAAATGTGAAGGCTGAACCAGAACACGTGGATGAAGGTTTAGCTCGTTTTCGTTATGAATTTCCTGACAATTCTGTATTCCATCTCAACATGTTCCCCTTGCGGAAGGCTTACACTCGCCGTTTGATGAGCGAAGTGGGATTCCAACGGATTAAAACCTATGGCGATTTTCAAGAAACCTACCACCAAGATGAGCCAGATTTCTTTATCCATCTCGCCAGTAAGGTTTACGAAAGTGAAGTATTAGAGGAGCAAAACTGTATGGCTTATTCTTCTGCGGTGAATACCGCCCGCGAATATTACAATAGTGACAGCGCGGATAAATTCTATGCCACAATTTGGGGTGGAGAAGATATCCACATTGGTCTTTATAATCAGCCCCAAGGGGATGATATTCGTGAAGCTAGTCACCGCACTGTCGAAAAGATTGCGTCTCTGGTCAACCTGAATGAGAATAGTCAAGTGCTAGATATTGGCTCTGGCTATGGGGGAGCAGCACGTCATCTGGCTAAAACTTTTGGCTGTCGTGTTATCTGCTTAAACCTTAGTGAAGTCCAAAATGAACGCAATCGTAAGCTAAATAAAATCCAAGGTCTAGACTCGCAAATCAAAGTAGTAGATGGTAACTTTGAAGATATTCCTGAAGAAGATGAGTCCTTTGATTTAGTCTGGTCTCAAGATGCAATTTTACATAGTGGTAATCGTCTGAGGGTATTTAGGGAAGTACAACGGGTGCTGAAAAGAAAGGGAGAGTTCATTTTCACCGATCCTATGCAAAGTGATAATTGTCCAGATGGTGTGCTTAAGCCAGTGCTAGATCGTATTCACTTAGATTCTTTAGGTTCCGTCGTATTTTATCGCAAAGCCTTAGAAGCTATTGGATTTAAAGAAATTCAATTCATCGATCTATCTGAGCAATTGGTAAACCATTACAGTCATGTTCTCCAGGTCATTGAGAAAGAGTGTGAACTGGTGATATCTGCTTGTGGTCAGAACTATATAGATCGTATGAAAGTGGGTTTAAGACACTGGATTGAAAAAGGTCAACAGAGTTACCTTACTTGGGGCATTTTGCACTTCTGCAAGAATTAACTGAATCTAAATCTAGTTTTAAGGGATTGTGTAGTTGAGTTTATTTGCGACCAAGAGTTCAAGAATAACTCGCGATCGAGTAAGTAATGAAAATATGATTCTTATTTTAGTTTTAAGCTATGAAAGATTGGTTTCTACCAACATTAGGAGCAATTTTGTGTTGGGGTTGTGCTTGCTTTTTGCCTAAGCTTTCCACCCAGTATATCAGCATGACAAGTACAGTTGTTTTTCAGGGATTAGGGGGGGCAATCATTTCCTTAATCATTTTTCTTCATCTCCGTTATCCTTTGGAAACTCACCCAAAAGGAACTATCATTGCTGTTGTTGCTGGGATGCTGACTCTTTTGGGGATGGTATTTTATATCAAGGCGATCTCCAAGGGTTCTGTTGCAATTATTTCCCCTCTATCAGCCCTTTATCCTTTAGTGGTTATTTTCCTGGCTTTAGTTGTATTTAAGGAAACATTGACCCTGAAACAATTATTTGGGATTGGTTTTGCTCTTATTTCGATCATCCTAATTGCTGAATAAATCAGGAAAAGTTTAAATTCTCTATTACAATTCTCTAAGAGGTTGTTCGTAAATCTTTTTATTCCAATAATTAATCTTAGCTCTAGCTTGGGAATATAAAGCACTTCCTCTAGAGATTCTTTGAGCTATTGCGATCGCTTTTTGATAATTTCCTGAATTACCTACAGCTATGGCTTGATTCAAAATTTGTCGATCTCTTTTGAGTCTTGCTGCTGCTTCTTGTTCCCTAAGGCGTTTTTCCGCTGCTGCTTGCTCTCTACGACGCTTTTCTGCTGCTGCCTGTTCTATGCGACGTTTCTCGGCTGCTGCTGCTTCTTCTCTACGACGCTTTTCCGCTGCGATCGCATTCATTCTATCATTAGCTTTGTCTAAAATTGGTTGTCCTTTTTGTCTCCAGACAACAAAACTCGCAGGTATTTTTTCTATTTCTTTTTTAGCACTAGACCATTGACCTTGATTTAAAAAGTTTTGAGCATTATTAATAATAGCTTGATGTTTTGCTGTTTCCTGTTCCCATTGAGATATTAAATCGGGAATTGTAGCTTTAATATTACTATTATCGGGAATAATTTGAGTAACTTTTATTGCCTCTTCTAGACTTTTTTCTCGATAAACTTTAGTGGCATAGTCAAGGATTTTTTCCGACCAAAGATTGATCTTATTTTCTACTTCTGAATAGTTAGGTACAGTATTAGGAATTTTTTGAGCGATCGCGATCGCCTTACTATAGCTACTAGCTTCTGCTTTGACTTTTGCCATTGCCAAACCACATTTACCAATCCATTCTTGAATTACACTATTACCTTGATTAGCATTTTGTGTACCTAAGTCATAACATTTTTGATAATTTTTTTCTTGATATTGATTATTTATATCCTCGACAAGTTGACTAATATCAGGCTCATTTATAACTGTACTATTATTCTCTTGTTGAGGAATTTTAGTTGATTCAGTTTCACTTTGAGAGACTTTTTTAGGTTGATTCATAAACCAATATGCTCCACCTCCCATTGCTCCCATAACAATAAATACTAGACTGGCAATCAATGGGATAGGCTTTTTAGATTGATTACTACTAATATTAGTATTTGTAATAGGCTCATTAATAGTTTTTGTAGATATTTTTTCAGGTACTGTTTGCTTTGGTTGCTGCTTTATTGGTTTTGCTGTTGATGAAATGGGTTTTTCTTCCTGATTAATTAATGATAGCTTTGCTAAAGCTGACTGAACTTTACTAATACTATCAAACCTATCTTCAGGTTTTTTAGCTAAACATTTCATCACAATAGCATTCAAATCATCATCTATATTTTCACATCCTGGTTGTTCCTTCAAAGGATTAGGAGAAACTCTAATATGACAAGCAATCCAATCAGCCTCAGTTGTACTAGAATAATCATCTAAATTATAAGGACTTTTACCAGCAATAGCTTCATATAAAATAATCCCTAAACTATAAATATCAGTTCTTTGATCAATATTGGGTAATCCCCGACATTGCTCGGGAGAAGCATAACGATAGGTACCAATGAAAGAACCCTGTTGAGTTAATTGAGTATAATCTGTCTCATCCCGACTAATATTTTTGGCAATACCAAAATCAATAATTTTTACAACTTCA
>JASJDF010000117.1 GCA_030065715.1 Xenococcaceae cyanobacterium MO_188.B19
GAAAGGGTCAAAGATTTAGATTCTCCTGAAAATTGGGGTTATGGTCAACATATTTTTGAACCCATAAGCCAAGATAGTCCCCAATATGATTGGTTAAAAGAAGAATTAGCCAGTGATGCTTTTAAACAAGCCAAGTATAAAATTGTGATGTTTCATCATCCACCTCATACCCTGGGAGGAAACATTGTTCCCCCCTATACCGATCCTCAACCAGTAATTGAGCGCAACCAAGATCAGGTAATTCAATCTCTTAAATACGAATATCCCATAGAGCAAGATTACATTATTCGGGATCTCATTCCCTTATTAGAAACTGCTGGGGTGCAGTTAGTTTATTATGGACATTCCCATCTCTGGAATCGTTTTGCTAGTTCATCGAGGATGCAATTTTTAGAATCATCCAATGTTGGTAATAGTTACGGAGCGCATTGGGGAGATGATAAGCGTCGAGTTCCGCAAAATAATCCTAATTATGCAGAAATAGGTAATCCCAATGGATTAGACCCAATTATTCCTACTATTGCTCCCTTACAAGATCAAGAAGGTAATAATCTACCCTATATTGCCAGTAATGATATTACTGTTTTTAGCATTCTAGATACTGGTACAGGAATAGTGAGTAGTTATCGTTTTGATACCCGTCAACCAAATTCAGAAGTAATTAAGTTTGATCAGTTTCAGTTATTATCCAGAAACTAAATCGGGTCGCCCTGCTTCAATTAAAGCTTTATTTCTGATCCGACAAGAATCACAGACCCCACAGGGTTTTTCTCCTCCCTGATAACAAGACCAAGTGTCTTCTATAGGAACACCCAAACTCAAAGCTCGACGGACAATATCTAGTTTGGAATCTTCTACCAAAGGTGCAACTAGCTGAATGGTATTTCCTTCCACTCCTACTTTAGAAGCTAGACTTGCCAACTTTTGATAGGCTGCTAAATATTCGGGACGGCAGTCAGGATAACCCGAATAGTCAACAGCATTAATCCCAAGATAGATCGCTTCGGCGTTTTTGGCTTCAGCTAGGGAAAGTGCGATCGCAATAAAAACCGTATTTCTGCCAGGCACATAGGTAGAAGGAATAATATCTGGTTGTACTCCCTCCTGGGGTATGTCCATCGATGTATCTGTCAAGGAGGAACCACCCCACTGAGAAAGGTTAACATCAACAATAAAGTGTTCTGTAATGTTGAGTTTGGCTACTATTTTTTTTGCTGCCAATAACTCTCTATGATGGCGTTGACCATAACGAAACGAAATTGCGATCGCATCATACCCTTGGGAAATTGCGATCGCTGCTGTAGTAGCGGAATCTAAACCACCAGAAAGTAATACTACGGCTTTTTTCATATTAACTTGTAATAACTGATAAATTTGCAAACTAACACCCTATTAAGGATTATGCAAAAAGTAATTAGAAATTAATTTTTTTAGATAATATTTGGTGATTTTGATAACTAATTGTAATATTTTGGATATTTTAACTGCTTAATATTATCTCCATTAAAAATTTTTCTATTTTCCTCCTCAATCAATAACTTTGACATTTTCTACCAGACAAAAATTTAATCTTTAAACTCACTATCATGATTAATCTTGCTCACAAAGGGAGCATATTCATCATAAAATTGCAGTTTTTTTAGGGCTAACTAAAGTAAAGACGAAAGCCTTTAAAAACAGCAATCCCTAAGATTAATTTTCTAGCATTTGTGCCAGTAAAATGGGAAGGTTACTTATTTGGATCGTACTCACAAAATCCTTGACTCCAGGCAGGCATCGTATTGCTAGTCCACATATAATAACGGGTAAGCAATAATTTTACTTTCAGTAATACTTCTTGTTTATGCAAAGGAACTTCGAGCCACTCGTCAGCACCAGAAATCAGTACATCATCTAAAGAATCAAGAGCCATTAAAATTAAAGGACGAGTATAGCCTCGACAGCGTAATTCCTTGCATAAGGAAACTCCTTCGGAAGCAATTTCTGCATCAACTATGATCAGATCAGCTTCAGAAGAATAGGCAAATGCTTCCGTTGAGTTTTGTGCTAAACGAAGAGAATAGTAAGCAGAAGTTAAAAATTGAGCTAATCTCTCCCAGCGAGAAAGATTGTCTTCAACAATTAGTATATTCATCCAAGTACTTCCCAAAAGAGTTTATGTTTATAGAATGACTTTCATCAGGTAACAAACTCGGTACAAATTCAACTTATCTGGATAAAAAATTCACTAAACCAATTAGACTATTGATTTTATTGCCATTAGTTAAAAGTCAAGACTAAGACTGTTATCTTATGTAACATACTATGTAAGCTCTTGTTCACCGACTCTCATCACAATTAATGTCATGTCATCTTTATTATTGATGCCAGGCTGACCGACAAATTTTTCGATTTCTTCAAATAAATAATCCAGAATTTCTTGGGGATTTGCCAAATTTTGACAAGCCCACTCAAAAGCCTGACAAAGATTATCTTCGTCAAAGCGATCGCCATTACCATTGACCGCGTCTGTAAAGCCGTCTGTGTAATACATAACCGTATCTCCAGGAGCCAGTTGCACTAACCCATCTTCATACTCAGATTCTACATCTAGCCCAATTAACATTCCCCAAGTATCCAATTTACTAAGGTTCCCATCTTCAGCGTGCCACCAAAGAGGAGGATTATGAGCAGCGTTGGTAAAAGATAACTGCCGAGTATTGGGGTCATATTCTGAGTAAAACATACTCACGAAACGATGGGAATTTTCTAGATCCGCATACATTACTCGATTGAGATGTTCCATAATCTGGGCAGGAGAATGGCGGTTTAAAACTTCCGCCCGCAACATTCCCCTAGTCATAGTCATAATTAGCCCTGCTGGCACTCCTTTCCCCATTACGTCCCCAATCACGATGCTCCAAGGAACTGGAGAAGCTGAGTCATTATTACCTTGATGGAGTCGGTCATAATTGGTGGGGATAAAGTCATAATAATCTCCCCCCACCCGATTGGCAGTTTTACAAGCTGCTGCAATTTCTAGTCCTTTAATTTGGGGACATTTACTAGGTAATAGTCTGACTTGAATTTCCGAGGCAATTTCTAGTTCCCGATCTTGCCTTTCTTTGGAGCGTAATTCTACAGTCAATTCATGATTTGCGATCGCAACTGCTGTTTGGTCTGCTACTAGTTGCACTAGTTTGCGTCTAGTTGTAGTCCACAAATAATCAAGATCGGTACTAAAAACAAATAAACGCCCCTGTTCCATATTTCTTACTAAAACAGGAGTTCCATATATTGCGACTTGTCCTGATAATTCTTGTTTGAGTTTTTCTTCTAATAATTGTGTAGAGCTAACTGAAACACTAACATTTTCAAAAACTTGACGAACTTGTTTGCCTAACTGACTGTCTTGACAGTGAAACTGCTCAATACCAATATGCCCATCCTCTTTATAAAGCATTAATACACCACCAACAGCATCAGTAACTCTAGCTGCCATTAGAGGTGTTAATTCGAGAAACTGATTCAAATTGCTAAAACTGCGCAACGCAAATCCCAAAGAACTCAGTAAGTCTTGAATTTTATTTTGCTCGCGCTGCAAATTAGCCACCAATTCCTTTAGTGCCACTACTGGAGCTACTGGCTCTCTTCTAACACTATTAGACTTGTGGTTGTTATCAGAAGGGTTATGAGGGAATGGTACTACAGTCATCGCCTCAAGGGTTTGATACATTAATTTTGTTCTACATTCTTTACTAGATTACAAGGGTACTCAGAATCATGTAAAACTTATCTTAAAAAAAGATTAAGGTATGATAATCTTTTTTTTCAGCACTTATGTAATGGTAGCTCAGATTAATCCCTGACTTGTTGGGACTGGTTTATGATAACTCGAATTAACTTGACTGCCAATTATTTTTAGATGAATATTGCATAAAATATGATTTTCAAGAATGTAAAGGGATGGTAGCCCAAGGAATTAAGAGTAAAAATACCCAGACCCAATGGTAATAAAAACTATTTTGGGGCTGTTGTTGCACATTAATCATGGCATCAATTCTTTGGGTCAATCGATCTGGATTAGAAGGAGCAAATAAAGGAGTGCCAAAACAGGGTGTAGCAGGATTTACAGCCTCTTGAGCTACAGCTAATAAAGATTCTGCCAAGACTAGAGGGTCAACTGTTTTAGTTGCTTTGAGGTCAGCTCTAATTTCTCGAATTAGCAATAATTCTTGCCATAGGTTTTCGGTTTGAGGCAGCCATAGGGTAAATGAACGCAACCAACCCAACCAAAAAAACCAAAAAGTATCCCGCCTGTCTAAGTGAGCTTGTTCGTGAGCTAAAACTGCTTCTAATTGAGTGGAGTCTAGAAGTTCTAATATGCCTCTGCTGACTACTAACTTGGGTTGCCAAAAGCCAATTTGAGCAATATAAGGGAAGTCCAATTCTAAGAGATAAACAGTTTGCCCATTAAGATCGTGTTGAGGATAGGTTTGAATTTTTTGACCACATCGCCAAGCCTGAAAACCTAATTTTAGTAGTAATCCAGTAGGAATAGTAATTAAGCTTAAGGATAGTAAATAGCTAAACCAACTTGAGTGCCAACCCAACATTTGTCCTTCTGCGCCCATGGTCAAAACTGCTAGAGCAGTCATGATTAAAAGTAGGGGTGGAAATAGGAAAGCATACAGCGATCGCTGCCACCTTGATTCCCAATTATCTGACTTATCTAAAGGAGCCAGGCGCAAGAACCAAGCAATTGCTAAAGCCAGCAAAATCATTAAAAAGTGCATTATTTCTGTTCCTCCTGGCTTTTTTGGCGTAATAATCTTAATTTAGTCGCAATTTTGTCTAATTGTTCTACACTAGTAGTGTCTAGACTATCAGCAAAAGCAGCAACTATATCAGGGTTACTAATCGCTAAAAATTGGTTTAATTTTTCGTAGGCTTGAATAGCTTGGGCTTGTTCTTTTGAGACCAAAGCTTTCCACAAAAAAGCCCTACCTTGTTTTTTATCTTTGTAACAAGTTAACCAACCTTTTTCAGTGAGGCGACGCAAAACAGTAGTGACGGAAGTGTAAGCTAGTTCTCGATCTGGATCGGATAAAATCTGTTGGTGGACATCTTTTACAGTTACTGTTCCCAACTGCCAAATAATTTCTAGTATCTCAGTTTCTAGATGACCGAGGGACAGTTTTTTGGGACGGTAATTAGGCAAGATATTCATTAGTTTTTATTCCTAGTTAAATAAATTATAGATAGTTATGAGGTTGTTAATTGACGACGGGCTTCAAACAAACCAATAGCGACGCTAACAGAAAGGTTAAGACTCCTAACTTGGGGTTGAGAGATGGCAATAGCAGCTCGATAGTCGCAGACTGATAAAACCTCTGGTGGTAAGCCTTGAGTTTCACTGCCAAAGAGCAACCAATCATTTTCTTGATAAGGACAATCTAAATAATTAGTATTCCCTCGCACCGTAAACCCAATTAATTGACCTGATTTTTGTTTATAGGCTTGCCAAAATGCTTCTAAGTCTTCATGGTAATGCAAATCTACATAGGGCCAATAGTCTAAGCCAGCTCTTTTGAGATAGCGATCGCTTATTTCAAAGCCTAAAGGTCCGACTAAATGCAACTCTGTTTCTGTAGCTGCACAAGTACGAGCAATATTTCCTGTATTTGGTGGTATTTGGGGATGAACTAAAACAATACGTAGCATTTTAAAACTATTTTACCTTCTACCTATTTCTTCGGAGACTTCACGTCCAATGAATTTGACTTAAGATGTACCTCAAGCGGTCATAATCATCTTTTAACAAGATACTGAGTGTTCTTCCTACTTGCACCAGCCAACTGCGGTTAGCTTGGCGAATGCGATAAGCTTCTCGAATTACGGCTGCGATTAAAGACTCCACTGGAATATCTTTAACTTGAAGTAGGGTTCTCAAAAAATCTAAGTCTTCAGTAAAATTTATCACTTCTGCTGGTTCACAATGATAAACTCCTTGATGAATTTGGGGGGGTCGAGGAGGTAAATATTGATACATTTTTCCTATGGTTTCACCTTGACCATTGGGAAGATTAGAGGTAACTTCGTAGCCTACAATAGCTGCTTTAAATTCGGTTTTTAGCATGGCAAAAATTTGGGGTTGCTGCTCCCGTAATTCCCCTAAAGACAAGCCTAAAGCTCTGGCTCGATGGACGGAGTCAATAGGAGTTGTAGTAGCATATGTCACCACGCTCAGGATTTTATTCCCAGATTCTTCATCAAAAGATTTAACCCAACTCCCAAAAGGAGGCATGGGAGGAAATTTTAAATCTTCTGGCTCTAAGCATTGAGCAGTATATTGAGTTGTAGTAGTTTCAATTACTTCTCCAATATGATTAGGTGGTCGGTCTTCGGTGGAAAATTGAGGTAGGGGAAGACGCATAGTTAATAGATAAGTAGATATAATTAAAGAGACTATGATCAGGGCAATTTTACAATTAAGAATAATTACACCAAGCTAAATCCTTTCCATAGAAATGCTCAATTTGCTTGTTAAATAAGCGAGCTGCCCTGATTAACTCACAGTATAGGCAATAATTGTGTCTCAAAGTAGCTACCAAGATTACTTTATAAATCGATTAACATAGTTCCCACGCCAATGATTTTCTAGGCTTAAAGACGAACTGTTATTTTTTTCTGAATAGTAGGGGCAACAGATAAAAATTAAGGCATACTGATGAGTAAACCTTATTACTTAATACTTGCTTATTCTCAGTAATTTTGACGACGTCAAAGTAGGCTCTTCCGTTTCACGACAGAATACCTTCCACTACTAATGGGATAAGCAATGTACTAAGCATATTTTCAATTTTTGAACAGATATAAAGATCTTTATATCTAAATTAAGAGAATTGACAAGGTCGAAGCAAGCTCTAGAGGGACTCTCCCTGTGGGTCTTCCCCAAGGTTTATATGTTCTGATCCTTTCTTCGATCCACGTTTAGAGCAGACTCCGTCGTTGGAGGGCGGAGTAATCTCTGACTTCTACCACCGTTACTTGAGAGGCTAAACCAATGATTGAAATGAAAGTTGCTGGTATTGCTTTGGATGCAGGGACACGCAGTCCCATTGTTTTGCTTAAAGATAGCTCAGAGCGTAGAGCCTTGCCGATTTTTATTGGTCAGGATCAAGCTAGGGCAATTATTAGTGTACTAGAAAGACAAGAAACCCCTCGCCCTCTAACCCACGATTTAATCAGTAATATTTTTGATGCTTGGGATATGGACTTAGAAAAAGTGATCATTCATGACCTCAGAGATCATACCTTTTTTGCCATGCTCTGTTTAAATCAGGGGGGAGTAAAAAAAGAAATTGACTGTCGCCCTAGTGATGCTATTTCTATTGCCTTAAGGACAGGTAGCCCCATTTGGGTAGTAGAAGAGGTAGTGGCAGATGCTTCTATTCCCGTAGATCGAGATGCTGATGAAGCAGAAAGAGAAGCTTTTCGCAATTTTGTTGCCGATATTAGTCCTAGCGAATTAATTAAGCGCAGTGGCTTTAGGCAATCATAAACAATAATTAATGGAATACAGAAGATTTGGTAAGACTAATCTCAATCTATCGGTGTTTTCTCTGGGGACTATGCGTTGTTTGGCTTCTCCCCAATTAGCTACAGAAACGATTAATAAAGCGATCGCCCTAGGGATTAACCATTTAGAAACGGCTAGGGGTTATGGTCAAAGTGAAACCTATCTGGGACTAGCCCTTAAATCTGATTTATCTTTATCAAGAGAGCAACTCTACATTACTACCAAGTTGCCACCATCTCCCGATCCGAAACAAATGGCATGTTGGATCGATGAGTCTTTAACCAGGTTACAAATAGATTATCTCGATTGTTTAGCACTTCATGGAGTAAACACCTGGAACCATTTAAGCTGGATTACCGATTCTCAAGGGTGTATGTTAGCGATCAAAAAAGCCCAACAACAAGGAAAAATTAGACATTTGGGTTTTTCCACTCATGGTGCTTTAGATTTAATTCTTGCTGCAATTAATACTGACCTATTTGATTTTGTCAATCTCCACTATTATTATTTCTGGCAACGTAATTTACCAGCGATCGCATTAGCAGCCAAAAAAGACATGGGGATATTTATTATTTCCCCTGCTGACAAGGGAGGAAGACTCTACACCCCTCCTCAAACTTTGAAAGATTTATGCACTCCCTGTTCTCCTTTAGAACTGAATTATCGCTTTTTACTAAATAATCCTGCTATTACTACCCTTAGTGTGGGTGCTGCGAAGCCTGATGAATTAAATTTTCTCCAAGATATTAGACAGGAAAACTGGGACGCTGCTTTTTCTCCTGAAGAGATAGCTATCTTTAGCAGATTAGAAAATCATTTAACTGCTAGTTTAAATAGCGATCTTTGTCGCCAATGTAATCAATGTTTGCCTTGTCCTGAAACCATTAATATCCCTGAAATACTGCGCTTGCGTAATTTAGCAGTAGCTTATGACATGAGTGATTATGGTCAATATCGCTATCGAATGCTAGAAAATGCTGGACATTGGTTTCCTGGTCAAAAAGGCGATAAATGTACAGAATGTGGGGACTGTCTATCGCGCTGTCCTGAAAAACTAGATATTCCGAACCTGTTACAAGATGCCCATCAACGCCTCAATGGTTCTCCACGCCGTCGTTTGTGGGAGAATTAGAATTAATATAATCAGTATTATTATATTAATGTTAAGGGGAGTTCGGAGTTTATATGATGAAAAAAATTCTCTACTTAGATATGGATAACGTTCTGGTGGATTTTTCATCAGCTTTTCCTTATTTTTCCAGTGATACCCATGCTGAATATGAGGGAAGATTGGATGAAATACCTGGTATTTTCAGCAAAATGACTCCTTTAGCTGGAGCAATCGAAGCATATACTGAACTCATAAATCTGTTCGATACTTATATTCTTTCCACAGCTCCTTGGGAAAATCCTACTGCCTGGTCTGACAAACTGATATGGGTCAAAAAACATTTGGGCAATCCTGCCCATAAACGACTAATACTGTCCC
Organism: Xenococcaceae cyanobacterium MO_188.B19; assembly: GCA_030065715.1. Classification (GTDB taxonomy): domain Bacteria; phylum Cyanobacteriota; class Cyanobacteriia; order Cyanobacteriales; family Xenococcaceae; genus JASJCP01. Next base: position 9,051 of record JASJDF010000117.1, read on the forward strand.
ATAATAAAAACCTCAACTCTGGTGATTTCCTAGTAGATGATCGTTTGAAAAATGGAGCATCAAAGTTTGATGGAGAACATATTCATTTTGGCTCCGAAAGTTTTCCTGATTGGCAAGCTGTCACTAAATATCTCAAACAAAAATCTTCCCACTAATTCTTTTTATCCGTATCTCCACATCAATTGCATATAGTCAAGCTAAGGGTAAATGATATAGTATCGCCTGATCTAATGAATAATAAAACTATTTTTTCCTGGTTTTCTTTTGTCTTCTTAATCTTAGCGGGATTACCAACGATGGCTCAGATTACCACCGATGGCAGCACTAACACTAGCGTAATTCCCAGCAACAGTGGAGTAAGCATCGAAGCAGGAGGAAAAGCGGGAAGCAACTTATTTCATAGTTTTCAAGAATTTTCCGTCCCCGCAGGAACAGAGGCATTTTTTAACAATGCCAATGATATAGTGAATATCTTTTCTCGGGTTACAGGAGGAAAACTATCAAATATTGAAGGCTCAATTCGTGCCAATGGTGCAGCGAATCTATTTTTAATTAATCCAGCAGGAATAGTGTTTGGCAAAAATGCCAGATTAGATATTGGGGGTTCTTTTTATGGCAGCAGTGCTGAGAGCATCTTGTTTCCCAAAGGAATAGAATTTTCCGCTAACAGCCTCCAAGCTCCAGTACTAACCATTAATGCTCCCATTGGTTTAAGATTTCGGGATAACCCTGGAGCTATAATCAATCGCTCCCGTTTTCAAAACACTAAAAACGATGAGTTAGTAGGTTTAGAAGTAAGAGCAGGAAAAACCCTAGTCTTAGCGGGAGGAGATATCAAGTTTGAGAGTGGGGTAGTCACAGCCAAAGGTGGAACAGTAACTCTAGGAGCATTAGCTGGTGCAGGAGAAGTAAGTCTTGCTGAAAATGGCAGTCTAAGTTGGTCCCAGGAAGTTGCCAAAGGAGATTTAAACCTGACGAATGGAGCTGAAATCAATGTACAAGCTACAGGAGGAGGCAATGTAAATATTGATGCTCGTCAACTGAAGCTAGAAGTGGGAGAACTAGGTGAGAGTGAAATAAAAGCAGGAGTGATTTCAGGTTCAAATACTAGCCCTGTTCAAGCAGGGAATATAACTATCAACGCTGCTGAAAGTATCAGTATTAATCAAAGCTCGATTAAAAACCGAGTAGAAGAAGGTGCAATAGGTAATGCAGGAAATATCAACATCAATGCCAACACCATAGAATTTGACGATGCAAATCTTACTACTGAAGTTGATGATGGAGGACAAGGTAATGGGGGAGATATCACCATCACATCTCAACGTTTGAGCGCGAAAAATGAGACTAATATCGAAACGGATGTAGAAGATGAATCTCTAGGTGGGGAAGCAGGAAGTGTCTTAATTACTGCTAATACTATAGAATTTGATAATTCTCAAATTGATACTGAACTTGAAACAGGAATAGGTAGGGGAGGAGATGTTTCTCTTGAAGCTAATAATATTGTATTGAAAAATGAGGCTTCTATTAATGCCAAAACTGAAGGACAAGGAAATGCAGGTGATATCAATATTACTGCCAACACCATAGAATTGGACGAGGCAAATATTACTGCCGAAGTTGGTGATGAAGGACTGGGCAATGGGGGAACTGTTACCATCAAATCTCAGCGTTTTGTAGCGAAAAATGGTACTTCTATCGAAGGGGATATAGAAGATGAATCTCTGGGGGGTAATGGGGGAAACATCTTAATTACTGCTAATACTATAGAAATTGATAATTCTGATATCGACACTGAAGTTGAAATAGGAGCAATGGGTAAGGCAGGAGATGTTTCTCTTAGAGCTAATGATATTGTATTGAAGAATAATGCTGCTATTGAATCAACACTTGAAGGAGAAGGAAGAGCAGGTGATATTGATATTACTGCTAATAATCTAGAAATTGATAATTCTAGTATTGATACTAAAGTTGAAACAGGAGCAACAGGTATAGCAGGAAAGGTTCGTATTGAAGCAAATAATATTATATTTAAAAATGGTGCTGCTATTATCTCAAAAACCTCAGGACAAGGAGATGGCGGTGATATTAATATTAATGCCCGTACTATAGAACTAAATAACTCAATTATCACCAGTGAAGTTGATGATGAAGCTACTGGCTCGGGAGGTAATGTTAATTTAACAATTGCCGACACGATAAAATTGCGAAATAACAGCCTAATTTCTGCTCAAGCTATTGAAGATGCTAATGGCGGAAACATCAACATTAATGCAGGATTGATTATCGCTTTTCCTAGTAACGGCAATGGGAATGACATTATTGCTAATGCACAAAGAGGACAAGGAGGTAATATTACTATCATCACTGAAGCACTATTGGGATTGTCAGAAGGTATAGCTGTACCTGAGAATGACAAAAATGATATTGATGCTAGTTCTGATTTTGGTTTAAATGGAAATGTGACATTTATCATTTCTGATGCTAATGTTCTGCGAGAAACAACAGAGTTAGCTTCTAATGTCATACAAGATACAGTAGCATTGGAAAATGCTTGTTCTACCAGTTCAGAACCATCTAGATTAGTAGTCCAAGGAAAAGGAGGCATCCCATCACTTCCCAACGCAGTTTTAAATACCGAAATTTTACTGAGTAATGACAAACCCGTTGGGTTAAATTTGGCTCAAAGCAATAATTTACAACAGACTTCAAATCTAACTGCTGGGGTTCAATCAGTAAAAACTTCTGTAGGAGATATTTATCCAGCTAGAGGAGTCATAGTAGAGGAAGATGGCAAGGTAATTTTAACTGCTTATCCTATCAATCAATCCCATCCGCGAATTCCTGATAATTTTGGTCGTTGTGGCTCTATTTCTGATACCAATACATAATTTTTACTAAAAAATTTAATTGTTCAATTAATTTTCAAAAGACTGTAATATTTCACTTAGAGATTACTTCGCTGTCCTCAAGGATATATCCGAAGCAATACTGTTCGGTTAAAAAAGTTATCTGTTGAGAAGGAGAGAGAGAAGACAAGGAAGAGGGGGAAGAGAGGGGAGTTTTTAAAAATAAAGACAAATATACTAATCAGTGAAAGCTTTAAATTGCTATGCACTTTACTGTATCTTAGATTATTAAAAGCTTTTAGTATAATACAAATGCCAATAATGTTAAACCCTGTCCACTTAGCAAAGTGTAGTTTTATTTTTAGCTACTGTTGCCTATTCCTCGAACAGATAGCTAAAAACTACTGGTTTCAAACTAGATGCGGTTTATATTAAATCCGCTTACTAAAGTATACTTTTAGTTTAAAGCGTAGAATTAGCTTAAACCTTTCTGAATTGACCGATAGGGAATGACCGAAGGGAATACTTTAGTGCCTTTAGGGCTAAATT
>JASJDF010000118.1 GCA_030065715.1 Xenococcaceae cyanobacterium MO_188.B19
TTGTCTGGTTCGGTAGCTGCGATCGCATATGGCTATGGTCATCTCGATCCTGAAGTTAAAATTGCTGGGGTAATCCTCAATAAAGTAGGAAGCGATCGCCATTTAAAACTCTTAGAATCGGCTTTAGCTTCCATAAAAATGCCAATTTTAGGAGTTTTTCATCGTAATCAAGACATTTCCATCCCAGACCGTCATTTAGGACTTATCCCAACTCCAGAATTGCCCCAAATTCAATCTATTATCGATAAACTAGCTACCCTGGCAAAAACTTGTTTTAACTGGGAGTTATTGTTACCGTTGCTTGATTTGGGAGCAGGGGAGCAAGGGAGACGAGGAGACAAGGGAGACGAGGAGACAAGGGAGACAAGGGAGACAGGGAGACAAGGGAGATTAGAGCGAGTAGAGATTGGACATAGTAAACCTAAATCTTCAGTTAAAATTGCGGTGGCATATGATCGCGCTTTTAATTTTTACTATCAAGACAATTTCGATATTCTGGAAGAATTGGGAGCAGAATTAATCTTTTGGAGTCCTCTAGAAGCTAAACAATTACCCCAAAATATTGCAGGAATGTATTTTGGAGGGGGTTTTCCTGAAGTTTTTGCTGAACCACTAAGTAGCAATTATGCAATCCGCAAACAAGTATATCAAGCAGCTATTTCCCAGATGCCTATTTATGCTGAATGTGGGGGACTAATGTATTTATGCGATCGCATTGTTGATTTTGATGGTAAAGAATGGGATATGGTGGGAGCAATTCCTACAACCGCTAGAATGAGCAAAAGTTTAACTCTGGGCTATCGTCAAGTAACCCCATTACGAGACAGTTGTGTTATGGAAACAAAACTTAATTCTGTCTTGTGGGCACATGAGTTTCATCGTTCTCAATTAGATGATATGGCTGAACAACCCCTCTGGGAAATTCAAGATTGCTACGGTAACAAATCTTGTGAAGGTTGGCAAATCAATCAAATTCACGCCTCTTATCTGCATCTTCATTTTGGTGAATCAAGAAATGTAGCTCATAGATGGATCGAATCTTGCCGAAATTATAGGAATTAGTTATGATGTGTCTTAGTTACGCATAAACCGCTTAGGGATATAGGAGGTGATGCCCATGATTGAAAGTAGTACAAAAATGGGTCTCCTAGTTGATGATAGTCGGCTGTGTGCCGAGGCTGTTCTTTAACAACTGCCTAAAGCTTTTTCGGAAGCTCAAAAAGTGTCTGTTTGAGTTCCTCTCGGCAGTCAGGCTTCAACTAGAAGACCCCACTAGACCGCCCCTACACACCAATAGTCTATTTTGGCTTTTATTTATTTAAACCAAAGTGATTATTAACAGTAGGGGCGGATAGTTTTTTAGGAATTAATCCTTAATTCTTCGATTAACCTTTGAGTAACCACTACTAATTCTGTAGCCACTCCTTCTCGCCAATTCCCTTCGCAACGGCGACCATTATTTAAAATAAGACGTAGAGAATAACTATGGGGATAGCCTTCTACTTCCATCCACAATAAATCCCTTTCTGCTTCAATAGCAATTTTTTCTTCATCCATTAATTCTGTTTCCATCTGATTCATGGTTTCTGTCAGTTGACGAAGCAGATGGTAAAATTCTTGAAACTCCAATCTAGTTAGTTCTATTGCCCATTCATCGCTACCTACTAAAGCAGGATATTCTTCTGCTTGCGGATTCCAGCCTACGCGGTATCCTTGACCTTTTCTGAGTAAAATTGTTTGTGGTTGATTGTTAATAGTTAGTAGTTAATCGATTAAAACACCATAAATAGTATCATCATTATCCCTCCCGAAGCAGTAGCTTGTCCGCTTAAATTTCCCATTAATAATAAAATACATTTTTGTTACATTTTCCCCAGAATATTATTCAAGTCTTTTAAAAAAAACGCTCATTATCTAGGTACAATTACTGAAATATAATTTTTGTGCAATTTACTATTTTCAGTATTTTTAAGTACTTTTAGATTAATGAAATATAAGAAAAAGACAGTATCTTTATTGCAGTCTCTACTAAGGAACAATATTATTCAATTTTTAATTGGATTATTCGTTATTGTTTTGTTGACTCAGGTTGCCGATGCTATTAACTTGATTAGTCTCAAAATCTCCGTGAAATCCCTAGGTTATGGGATTTTCTTTTATCTAGCCACCCCTTTTTCCATTTACTGGTTGGCTTATGTCAGTGCTGTAAAGCTCACCAAGTTTAAATTGATCATGACTATGGTGATTATATCCATGTACAGCTATGTTTTTTGGGATGCTTACTTTTCCTATAAAGCAATGCTCAAAGAGCTACTGTTCAGCCCCCACTAAGCAAAATTGATTCTGATAGTATAAAATGACGATGAACCAGGATTAGTCGCAAACTAATGATGGTTGAATAAGCAACCGCATAATGCCTCGATAGTCTTCGACTTTCTTCGAGTAAGCGAGATTGCTTAATTATCTTGGTTCCAAAAACCAAGAACATCCCCAATATAAAAAAAAATATATTTCTCAGAATATGGCAGAAGAGACAAACCCCAACTCTACCCCAGCAGCAGCCCCTAAAGCTGCTAAACCAGCCAAAAAACCCAAGCCTCCCAAGCTAGAAGATAAACCTTTTGAAGAGTTTATTCAGCAGCACTTTACTCCAACTCTGCAAAAATCTTTTGCCGATGAAGGGATACAAGATATGGAATTGAAGTTTGTTAAACAAGCAATTCCCGTAGTTGGAGTCAAATCAGACGAACAATTTTGGCAAATAGTTGGCAATTGGCAAAATGGCAAACGTCAATTTAATCTTTATTTTCTGGATGAGAGTATCTCAGGAAAAAAAGGTTTTTCTTATGTCACTGATGGGAAACAACCCAGTACTCTTGAGTCTTTTATGATTGATGAAAAAAGAGTAACTCTAGATTTATTGGTACTCTACACTATACAACGCCTTAATGGGCAAAAATGGCTGACAGGAAATTAGGAAAAATCTTTTGTTGATTTTTCATTATGAGAGATAGTAGTAGATTCTTAACTTGTCTGAGTTAAGTAATTCTAGCTACCATAGACTTGAAATAAATCATTTATCCATGCTTATGTTTGGTAAATCATATCGCGAACCAGAGCCAGAAGAAAATTTAGAAACAACGACCTTAAATCAGTCATCTAATAGCCCGATGAATGATATGGGATCAAGTTTTACCGAAAATGAAACTAGGTTACAGTCATCTTTCTCACAAGCTGAAACTGAAGAGATTAATGACTTGGACACACCAGAAGTAGTAAACAACGTGGAAAAGATTAGTCGCATTGTTTCTCCCTACTTTATTGCTCTTATTGGCTTAGCTTTATATAAAGAAAATGTCTTAATTGGAACAGTTTTAATTGGGATAGGACTACTTTTCTTATTGAAAGTTTCCACACAAGATATAGGTAACTTTTTTAAATGGGTCAAAAGCTTTTTAGGTTTTGATGACAATCAACCATAAGTTTTTACTATTGGAATTTTAAAAAAGTTTAAACTTTTGCTATTGTACTACTGGCAATTAATAGCTAATAGTTCAAAATCACTCTATAGGAGGAAGTAATAACATCGTGTCGTCTAGAACTTTTAGACAAGAGTTATCATTAAAAAATAAGCTTCGTCCTTTGTTGACTTTTTCCTTTGGAGTGGCTAAAGCTGCTGGTGGAACTGTCTTAGGTATTACAATGATTAGCAGTTCTATTGTGGCAGGGGGTTTGGTGGGTTTAGCTATTAGCTTTCGCAACCTTCCCGATGTAAGAGTACTTCAAAGTCACGTTCCATCAGAAACTAGTTATATTTACGATATTAAAGGTAGATTACTAACCAGTCTCCACGGGGAAGCTAATCGCGAAATTGTCGGGTTGAACCAAATTTCCCCAGAATTAAAAAGAGCCGTTATTGCCATTGAAGATAGTAACTTTTACGAGCATCTAGGCATTAACCCCTATAGTATTGGTAGGGCTGCTAGAACTAACTTAGAACAAGGGGGAGTAGCTGAAGGAGCTTCGACTCTGACGATGCAGCTAGTAAAAAACTTATTTTTAACCCGCGATCGCACTTTGACGCGGAAACTAGCAGAAGCAATCCTGGCAATTCGCGTCGAACAAGTATTTAATAAAGAGCAAATTTTAGAAATGTACCTCAATAATATCTATTGGGGACACAACAATTATGGGGTACAAACCGCAGCAGAAACGTATTTTAACAAAGATGCCTCTGAATTGAATCTAGCGGAATCCGCTATGATGGCAGGATTAATTCAAGCACCAGAACAGTATAGTCCCTTCCTGAATTATCCAGCTACCAAAAAGAGACAAGCCCTGGTAATCGACCGCATGATGACTCTAGGTTGGATTACTTCAGAAGAAGCAGCAGCAGCTAAAAAAGCTCCTCTACTGGTGAATAAGCCTACAGCTTGGCGCAATAGTAAATTACCCTTTATTACCGAAGCGGTAGTTTTAGAACTAGAAGAAAGATTTGGACGCGATCGCGTAAGACAAGGAGGAATGCGAGTACAAACCACCGTCGATCTCCACTTCCAAGAAATGGCAGAAAAATCTGTCAAAGACGGTCATCGTCGTTTAAGAAGTTGGGGTTTGAGGGCAGATCAAATCGCCCTAGCAGCAGTAGATCCCAGAACTCACTTTGTCAAAGCCCTAGTAGGAGGGGTAAATTACGACAAAAGCCAATTTAATCGGGCATTTCAATCTCGCAGACAACCAGGTTCGTCCTTTAAACCTTTTGCTTACTATGCTGCTTTTGCCAGTGGCAAATATACTCCCTATTCCACCATCAAAGATGCTCCTGTTCGCTATAGGATTAGCTCTGGCTACTACAGTCCCCAAAACTATGGTGGCAAAAAAGATTTTGCTGGAGAAATGTCCATCAGAACTGCTTTGATTCAATCTCGCAACATTCCTGCGGTCAAAATTGGAAGATCGGTAGGATTAGATAAAATAATTGAAATTTGTAAAGCATTGGGGATTAAAAGTCCTCTACAGCCAGTAATATCCTTGCCTTTAGGCTCAATTGGGGTAACTCCCCTAGAAATGGCTGGAGCATTTGCTACCTTTGCCAACAATGGCTGGCACTCGGACACCACAATGATTCTTCAAATATCCGATAGTAGAGGCAACATTCTTCTAGACAATAAACCGAAACCCCAACAACTGCTAGACCCTTGGGCAACTGCTAGCCTAACTACAGTACTTAAAGGAGTAATTAGTGAAGGTACAGGTAAAAATGCGGCGATCGGTCGTCCAGCAGCAGGAAAAACAGGTACAACCTCCTCAGAACGGGATGTGTGGTTTGTGGGCTATGTTCCCCAGTTAGCTACCGCAGTATGGGTGGGCAATGATAACTATAAAAGTATGGGTAAGGGAGTAACAGGAGGAACTCATGCTGCTCCTGTTTGGCGTTCTTTTATGTCTGAAGCACTTAAAAAAGAACCAGTCAGATACTTTCCCGCAGCTTCTCAATTCCCTCGCCCAAGACCTAGTCGTTAATTTCAGACTTCATTCTGGCTAGAGTTTGATTCATTTGATCAAACATTTGTTGTGGAGTAATGCCAAATTGACCTAGTTGAGTTTTTAGCTGTTCTACAGTCATTTGTGCCATAAAATCTTCTGAAAGCTCAAAACGTTTCATAAATATTTTATAACGTTCCATCAATTCTTCCATTTTGCCAATAAACAGCTTTTTCCCCTCACGGTCAAATTTACCGTACTCTCCTCCAAGCTGCATTAAAGACTGATAGTCTTCAAATAACTGTTTAGCTTCTTGTTGTACTACTTCAGAATCAAAAAATCCCATATCGTTTTTCAAATAATAGTTAAATGTTTAAAGTTTCGACTTAATCTATGAACTTTTTTTACTAGTTTTTATTCTAGGGCAGTCACAAGTGCTTACACAATACGGTTTTCCGAAATTTAATTTTCTCAAGTATAAATAGGTTAATTGCTTTGAAAGAATGAAATTAAGAAAATTGTGGCTCCCTAAAAATATTGCTTACCGAAAAACACTAGTGTTTATCAAAATTAGCCTTGTTTCTGGTCTGGCTTTGCTAGTTGTCAATATACTTTTAAATATTTTTATTAAACTACCTCAAAGCGCAGATTTACCATCGGATGCTTTTCTAGTTTTGGGAGGCAGTGTCAATCGAGAAATATATGCAGCACAACTAGCCAAACAATATCCTCAAACTCCCATACTGATTTCTCACGGTTCAAAAGATCCTTGTATTTTATTAATTTTTCAGCGTATTCAAGCTCCGATAAGCCAAGTGTGGCTGGAAAATTGTGCAGAATCCACATTTGAAAACTTTTTTTTCGCCTTACCGATTTTAGAAAGTTGGCAGGTTCGCAAAGTAACGTTAATTACTTCTGAGACTCATCTTCCCAGGGCACAGCTACTATCTTATATTCTGTTGAGTTCTCAGGGAATTTGGGTGGATTTAGATATTGCACCAGAAACAGGAGTACCTGGCAATAATGAATTTTGGTTTAAGACATTACTGGATGTAACCCGTAGTATATTTTGGGCGGTATTAAGTCAGGGCATTAAACCCAGTTGCTCTAAGTTATATCCTCTACAGGATGTGGATTTGAATACCTGGAAAATTGTGGGATTTACTTGTGAAAAACAAGCAAAATTAAAATATTGACCTTGTTCGATTAATTAATCTTCTGATAATCTTAGATTGACACTCCCCATAGATATTAGCCTGAACGGCTAATCAAGAAATCTAGGGGATTCTTGATTCAACGATCTGACTTACTTTGACAGGTATTACTACCAATCAAAATAGAGGTCGAATCTCCCCAAGCGTTTAGGTCTAATATTTCATCAGACCAGCTTCCTCCATGCCCTGAAGTAGCTTTTTTAAGTATGTTTAATGAACCTGCATAGTCACGATCTAGAACGGGTATTCCGCAATCACAAATGTGAGTGCGAGTAGAAAGAGATTTTTTGACTCGTTTACCACAACTAGGACAATCGGATGTAGTGTAGTGCGGAGGGACAGCAATAGTTAATCTGCCGTATTTTAAACCAAAATACTCAATCCATTTTCGTAAAAGTGACCAAGCAACATCATTGATACTCTTGGCTAGTTTCTTATTACGCACAAGATTTTTGACTTTTAAATCTTCGTAGGCTACCAAGTCGTTTGACTGTATTAAACGGAGTGCTTTTTCTTTAGCAAATTCTTCTCGTTGCCTACTTATTTTTAGATGTCTCTTGGCGTATTTCTTTCTAGCTTTGATGTAGTTTTTGGACTGTTTTTGACCTTTCTTAAACTTTTTACTTTTTCTTCTGTTGAGCTTATTTAAACGCTTTTCTGACTTGCGATAGTACTTGGGACATTCAACTGTTTCCCCATTACTATCAGCATAGAAATATTTCAATCCGACATCTATGGCTACACATTGTTTAGTAGGTTCTAGTTGTGGTGTTATATCTCTAGGGTCAAGTTTAAGTATTAACTGAACAAAATAATTATTTACTCTTCTAATAATTCGGACTCTTTGAATTTGCCATTGTTGAAAATAGAATAAATCGCGACTACCGATCAGTTTTAATTCACCAATATTTTTGCCATCAGTGAAAGTGATTCTTTTAGTATTTCGATTTAATTTCCAACCCGATTTTTTGAATTCAACTGAGCGAGTACGTTTAGAGTATTTGGGATAGCCTTTCTTTCCTGGTATCTGTTTTTTACAGTTGGTATAAAATTTAAGAATTGCAGTCCAGGTTCGTTCGCAAGCTTGTTGACAAGCTGTAGAGTTTAAGTCTTTGACAAAAGAGAATTCTTTTCTTAAGGCAGTTACATACTTATAGATGTCTTTTTGTCCAATACCTTTTTGATCCTCCCAGTATCTAAGGCATTTATTCCGTACAAACTGAACTGTTTTGATGGATTCGTCTATTGCCCGAAACTGAGATTCTTTTCCTCTAAGCTGGTACTCTAAAATAAACATCTTGCGTAATCGACCTATAACGTAAAATATTCTAGCATAATAGGTAGAGAATGAAATGCGACTGGCAATTCATCCCTATGTCTAAAAGCCAAGAGCTTTCATGCTCCGATTCTTGGTAAAGTAAAGAACTGTAACGAAAATAAACATCCCTATAAAATAATTATTTTTACAGGAGTCTTTTAACAATAGATATTATGTCAAAACAATTCATACAACGATTTTTTCTACTCATTGGTAGTTGCCTGCTGGTTTTTACTACCTTTTTTACCCCCACAGCTTTGGCGGTTAATAATCCAGAATTGTTACCCGATACCGTAACTCCTGTAGTAGATTTGGCGAATTTTCTACCTAATCTTCAAGAACAATCCCTAATTGAAGAATTAGAAAGCTTTGAAGCAGAAACAGGCTGGAAAATGCGAGTTTTAACCCAATATGACCGCACTCCTGGTAGAGCAGTAATTAAATATTGGGGTTTGGATGATAAAAGTATTTTACTAGTAGCAGATGGCAGAGGTGGAAACATACTAGCTTTTAGCATTGGGGATGATGTATATGAACTGTTACCCCGTACTTTTTGGATCGAATTGCAGACTCGCTTTGGCAATATGTATTATGTGCGAGAAAACGGGGAAAATAACGCTATTGTAGAAGCTCTTAATGCTGTAAAAGGCTGTCTGGTTAAAGGTGGTTGTAATGTTGTTCCTGGATTACCCAGAGAACAATGGATTTTAACTCTGCTAAGTTCGGTTGTAGGTGGTGTAATCTTGGGTTTCGCTGCTATACCAAGAAAAGAAGGGCAAGTTGTAGCTTGGCAATGGGCTTTAATTATTTCACCTTTGTGGGGAATTTTGTTTCTCGCTTTTGGAATTGGTCCAGTTGTAACTAGAACTCCTGAGTTTTTACCTTTATTTCGTAATTGTATTGGTTTTGCCCTAGGTGCAGCAGTAGCATTTCTATCTCCTACTTTTAATAGCTCTACAACTTCAGAAACTTGAATGATCGATCTATTAATCCAATGTTAAAGGCTCAGTAAAGATTAGAATATTATCCTTAGTAGGGGCGAACGAGGGTTCGCCCCTACTGGATCTATTAATGTTTCAGATCGAGATAACCTAGAATCTCAATTAACATGACCCAAGATAAAGTAGTAGTAATTGGTGGTGGTTTGGCAGGAACAGAAGCAGCATGGCAAATTGCCCAGGCTGGAGTTCCCGTAACCTTCTATGAAATGCGCCCTGTCAGAACTTCTCCTGCTCATCATAGTCAGGAATTGGCAGAATTAGTCTGTAGCAATTCTTTTGGAGCCATGTCCAGCGATCGCGCTGCGGGTTTATTACACGAGGAATTACGCCGTTTGGGTTCGATTATTATCAGTACTGCGGATCGTCATTCTGTACCTGCTGGCGGGGCTTTAGCCGTGGATCGGGGTGTCTTTAGTTCGCAGCTGACTACTACTTTGGCAAACCATCCTTTAGTGGATTTTCGACGGGAAGAAGTGACAAAAATTCCCCCAGAAGGAGTAGTAGTCTTAACTACGGGTCCTCTCACTAGTCCCCAACTTACCGAAGACTTACAAAGGTTTACGGGGATGGAATATATGAGTTTTTTTGATGCTGCTAGTCCGATTATTGTGGGCGAGTCCATTAACCGAGATATTGCTTTTCTGGCATCTCGTTACGATAAGGGAGAAGCAGCTTATCTCAACTGTCCAATGAATAAGGAACAATATCTAAGGTTTCATCAGGAGTTATGCCAGGCAGAACAGGCGGAATTAAAAGATTTTGAACGGGAAACTGCGAAATTTTTTGAAGGTTGTCTCCCTATTGAGGAATTAGCCCAACGGGGGGAAGATACTATGCGCTATGGTCCCCTAAAACCTGTGGGTTTATTTGATGCTCGTTTAGGAGATTTCCGTGCGCCAGAGAATAAGGATAAACGTCCCTATGCAGTGGTGCAACTACGTCAAGAAGATAAAGCAGGGCAACTATGGAATATGGTAGGGTTTCAAACTAATTTGCGTTGGGGAGAGCAAAAGCGAGTTTTTAAATTGATCCCAGGGTTAGAAAATGCGGAGTTTGTTCGCATGGGAGTGATGCACCGCAACACTTTTATTAATTCTCCTGAGTTATTGCATTCCACTCTACAGTTCAAAACCCGTCCTACTTTACTAGCTGCTGGTCAATTAATTGGTACAGAAGGTTATACTGCTGCTGCTGCGGGGGGTTGGTTAGCAGGGACAAATGCTGCCAGAATATTCTTGGGCAAGGATACTGTAACTTTACCTGAAACTACGATGATGGGTGCGTTGTTTGAGTTTATCAGTTCCGCTTCTCCCAAACATTTTCAACCCATGCCACCAAATTTTGGCATTATTCCCCAATTATCAACGAAAATTCGCAGTAAAAAGGAAAGATACGGTAAATATCGCGATCGCGCTTTGGCTGACTTGGAACTTTGGCAAGCCGATCTAAGCTAGGTGAGTAGGTAGTAGGCACTGGTTACTCATTACTCGTTACTCGTTATATCCGAAGGTGTATCCTTTAGGACTCGTTACTCAAAAAAGATACCTTTAAAACTCCAGGTTTCAAGTTGGACGTGGTTTAACTCACCTGCTACAAAAATAATCCAGTGAAAAGTGTCACAATAGTAGTTAACTTTCAATTGGTGATGTCATAAGTCCCAACATAATATTATCTAGCGTGAAATCTAATTCTTCTGTTTCTCAACAATTAAATCTCAAACAACTGTTTCCTTTTGAACTAGACGATTTTCAAGAAAAAGCGATCGCCGCATTAAATGCTAATAAATCAGTAGTAGTGTGCGCTCCTACAGGTTCAGGGAAAACTTTGATAGGAGAATACGCCATACATCGTGCTTTGAGTCGAGGAAAGAGAGTTTTTTACACTACACCTTTAAAAGCTCTTTCTAATCAAAAATTTCGCGATTTTAGGGAGCAATTTGCCCAAGAAGACCCGAAAAGAGTTGGTTTAATTACAGGAGATATTTTGATTAATCCCAATGCTGCTGTGGTGGTTATGACCACAGAGATTTTTCGGAATATGCTCTATGAAACCCCAGTAGGTCAAGTAGGAACTTCTCTACAAGCAGTAGATGCAGTGGTACTAGATGAATGTCACTATTTAGGCGATCGCTTTCGTGGTACGGTATGGGAAGAATCGATTATCTATTGTCCTCCCGAAATTCAATTGGTCGCTCTTTCCGCTACTATCGGGAATCCAGAAGAGTTAACTGACTGGATGAGCTTGGTGCGTTCGGAAAATGGCAAGAATAACCAGTATAGTTGCGAATTAATTAATTCTAACTTTCGTCCTGTTCCTTTGCGTTTCTGGTTTTGCGGACAGGCGAAGCCTGGCAGCGGAGCTGACCGCAAAACTATGTATCCTTTACTAGATAGTAAACAAGTTAAACTCAATCCCAAACTAAAATCTTTACTGCCCAAACAAAATGGTAAAAAACGCCGACTCAAAGTCAAAGACTGTCCCAAAAATAGTCAGGTAATACAACATCTCAAAGAGCGGGATATGCTCCCTGCTATCTATATTATCTTTAGTAGGATGGGATGCGATCGGGCAGTTCAACAGCTAGACTATTTAGTCTTAGTGACCCCAGAAGAATCAGAGCAAATCGAACAAATTCTTTTACAGTTCTTTCTCGGAAATAACCCTGATTTACAACAAGCATTACTCGAATATTTAGGCGATACAGACTCCAAATTACAAATTTTAATTAAGGAATATATAGCCAATAACCCCGATAGCAAAGAGATCCTCTTTGCCTATCTCAAAGACAATCCCAATCAGAGATATTTACTCTGGCAATTTCTCACTGAACAATCCCAAGTTATCAAAATCGACCAAGTAGAACCCTTGCTTCGAGGTATTGCATCCCACCATGCAGGATTATTACCAGCTTGGAAAGAACTAGTCGAAAAGCTCTTTGAACTAGGGTTAGTTAAGGTGGTATTTGCTACTGCAACCCTAGCAGCAGGAATTAATATGCCAGCCCGAACTACCGTAATTTCTGCTCTCTCCAAGCGTACCAGTGAAGGTCATAGTATGCTTAGTCCCTCGGAATTCTTACAAATCGCAGGAAGAGCCGGGCGCAGGGGTAAAGATAAAGTTGGCTATGTTGTAACCATTCAATCCCCCTTTGAAGGGGCAAAAGAAGCAGCTTTCTTAGCTACATCTGGTGCAGAAGACCTCAGAAGCCGTTTTACTCCTTCCTACGGCATGGTATTAAACCTACTCCAGAAACATACCCTCTCCGAAGCCAAAGAATTACTAGAAAAAAGCTTTGCTGAATATTTAGCACAGAAAAAACTCGCCCCCGAACAACAGGCGATCGCAGATATCACTACTAATCTTGCTAAACTAGATATAGAGTTAGCCTCAATTTCCCTATCAGAACTCAATAGTTATCAAAAACTCCGAGAGAGAATTAAAGAAGAACAAAAACTTCTAACCATTCTGCAACAGCAAGCCGAAGCAAC
>JASJDF010000119.1 GCA_030065715.1 Xenococcaceae cyanobacterium MO_188.B19
TCCCCAAGGTGATCTCAATTTAAGAGGAACTCCTGGCAATGATACCTTAGCAGGTGGAGAAGGTAATGATGTTTTCGTTGGTGGTCGTGGTGCAGATGTTTTTGTTTTAGAAGTAAACAAAGGAAGAGACTTAATCCGAGATTTTACTGATAATGTGGATAAGTTTTTCCTTCCCAATGGCTTAAGTTTTGCTGATTTAAGAATTCGCAATAATGCTGCTGGTACAGGTACTATTATTAAAGATGATATTGGTAGTGCGATCGCTTTTGTCAAAGGCGTTGATGCTGACCTGATTACCGAAGATGACTTTTTAGTAATTTAAAAAAGTTGATAATTAGAGGTTACTGAAAAAGTAACCTCAAAAATTCATCTCTATTTTGCTTTTTGAGATTCAGAACCTAGAGATTGAATAATTGTGTTTAAGTCTTGATTATTTTCTAACTTTGCCAAATTCTCTAGTAAGTTTAGATACAATTCTTGATTATCATTTCTATGAACAAGAGCTTTATCAAAGGCATCGTACCATAAGCTATATTCCCCATAAATATTGATAATTTCAGCTACATCTTCAGCATTTGTTAGTAATAGTTCTAAACTAGGAGTCTTTTCCACAATATCAATATCTGTTCCTGTTACTAAAGCACTAGAAGGACGATTAGGATTACACAAAATAATAACTTTCCAATGATATCTCTTGCCCACTTCCAGAATAGACTCATGTTCAGGAAGAGAGATGGTCATAATACCAGGTTGGCTCTGAAGTTCTTTACTCCAAATAGGTTCTCTTTGTCCTTTTTGGTTATAATGATAAAGCTGAAATTTCAGCGTATAAGATTGAGAATCGGGAACAAACCAGCTAAAACTAGGATTAGTATTAATGGTTTGTCCCACATGATTGTTTTTAGGGGCTAAAACTGTTAAAAAAGGCGGTTGATTACTCTGACAACTGCCATTGCGAGACACTAAACCATCACTATTAGTTTGGGGCGGTTTTTGCTCTGGAGGGGGTTTATAATCAGCTAAGACTATGTTATTACTGCTTAAAAATAGCATCGCCAATAGTAAACTATTAAGCAAAAAATATTTTGACAGCTTTATCATTGGTTAATTATTTGGAGTATCGCATAGGTAAAGACCATTAGAATTGTATATTAAATTTATTATTCCAATTTGATTTATCAGAATTATCGAGCTTCGTATCATTTGTCCTAAAGGATTCCTAAAGGATACACCTTCGGATAACCGCTTCGCATATTATTAGTCTTTAGTCATTAGTGATTTTTCTACTATCATTGTTGATGCAGTCAATCTCCTGTTTTAACTGCCCAAGATAGAGCCAATGTCATCAGAGGAATGAGTTTGCTCAGTAGCTGAGAATCTCGAAAGTGGGTTGATTCAAGACAGAGGTTTATGTCTTGGTGCGCGTTCCCTAGCGGATTGATAGATGAGGCAAATACATTAGTTTTGCTGCTTGAAGAAAAAGGCATTTATTCAATATTAAAGAGACTCCTATGTTAAATAAAAGTTTCTAAGGAAGCAAATATTATTCCTAAAACTTTTGCTTTTTTTTAAAGTAGTTATATTCAATTATTGTGAAATTATATTAATGCAGTTTTGGCTTTATTGCTTTGACCTGTTGTTAACAATATTATCGATAATTTTACCTCAATTAGCCTAGTTAATACGCTAATACTTAAAGAAAGTGTGCAATAAGAAAACTGTCCATCAGTAGAATTAAGGTCTACAATTCAGCCTGGTATAGTAAAGATATTGTATGAAGCAAATTGAACATAGGGAGCTAAAATTAATATTACCGAGGATTTAACATATCCGAGGAGAGCAAATAAAATTTAACTTCATCGAGTCTTTAACACCAAAAATAATTAAAAATTGATTATGAGTTTTTATTCTTTACTTGAAACAGTAAATAATATTGTCAAACAAAATAACTTTACTATTCAAAAAGGAGAGGCAGGCATCACTCATTGCATTGGTTCTGTGGAACAAATTCCTCTAAAGATCACTATCAGCTATAATTCGAGAATTATCCTTTTCAAAGGACAAGGAATTAAGGATAAAAAAATTTATAGCTTTTGATAAATAATTTTAAGATTTTGCGAATATTTAGGGCATAGTAAGAAACCCCAACTGAAGAGATTAATAATTTTGTAAATTATTGCTAATTCTTGACCATAAAAACAGTTGATGACTTCTATAGCAAATAAAGAAGCCACCATGATTTCAATACTTAGTTAATATTTCATTAATGGTATCCGTTAATCTCTAATTTTGTATCATACTTTGCCATGTTAATAATTAAGCTAGTTTTAGTTATAAATTGAATTAGAGAGCATTCCATTTTAGTAATAGGTCTAGATCAAGATGGCTGAGAATTTCTATTAATCTTTTAATCTTTCGGGCTATTCAACCTCATCTCAGCAAGGGGAATTATAGCTTAATTGTTTAGAACTAAAGATTGAGTTATTTTTCAGATATCCTAATTTAATTTGTTAGCTTTCTACCATAAAGTCGTCAGTATTCAAGAAATTAGCAGTTACTGAATTAAGAGTAGCTAAGACCTCATTAGTTCCAGTTATTTGAATCTGAGTATTGTTGATATTCTGAACTATTGTTAGATCATTAAACTCTAAACCGCCACCTAATACAAATCGATCTATTCCATCTACATAGTCAGTAATTAGATCGTTTCCTGCACCTGGTTTAAGAACGAACACATCAGCACCAGCTCCACCGAAGAGATTATCGTTGCCGAGTCCTCCATCTAGACGGTCATTACCCCCATCTCCTCTCAATTTGTCATTCCCATTTCCACCGACTAAAATGTCATTACCGTTATTGCCTAAAAGAAGATCGAAACCAGAGTTACCTTGTAACAAGTCATCGTTTGCTCCACCTCTGAGGGTATCACTACCTAAGCCTCCGCTTAGAGTATCATTACCTAAATCTCCGAAAAGTAAATCAAAACCTTGTTCTCCTTCTAGAACATCATCACCAGCATTACCTCTAAGGGTATCTTGACCATTGCCACCTAGTAGGGTATCGTCTCCTGCTAGTCCTTTGAGACTGTCATTGCCCCCTAACCCAGATATAGTTTCTGCTTCAGAAGTACCAGAAAGAAAATCGTTGTTAGCTGTTCCTTTTATTTCTGGATTTTCTTCAGGCTTAAATCCAAAAATGACATAACTCTCTCCTGCGCGAAAATTACCATTAGGTTGACCACCATTTGCACCAATAATGAGGTCATCAATGCCATCACCGTTAACATCTCCTGCACTACTGACTGAACGACCAGATTGGTCACTTGAATCAATACCGTTAATCACCAAACCATTAGTCCCATCCAGAGTGGACAGTTCTAAACTACCGCTCTGTCCCACATTAGCTCCGCCAAAGACTACATAACTCTCTCCTGCGGTATCCTCTCCATTCGGATCAGCAAAAAGCGCACCAATAATGAGGTCATCAATACCATCACCATTAATATCTCCTGCATTACTTACTGAATCACCAGAATAGTCACTTGAATCAATACCCTTAATTACAAAGCCATTAGTCCCATCGAGAGCGGACAGTTCTAGACTTCCGCTCTGTCCCACATTAGCTCCGCCAAAGACTACATAAGTCTCTCCTGCATTAGAGTTCCCATTGGGGTCACCATCATTTGCACCAATAATGAGGTCATCAATACCATCACCGTTAATATCTCCTGCATTACTTACTACAACACCAGAATCATCACTTACATCAATACCATTAATCACAAAGCCATTAGTACCATCGAGAGCAGAAAGTTCTAGACTTCCGCTCTGTCCCACATTAGCTCCACCAAAGACTACATAACTCTCTCCTGCTCGATCTTTACCATTAGGATCAGCAGCAATTGCACCGATAATGAGGTCATCAATGCCATCATCGTTAATATCTCCTGCATTACTTACTGAAAAACCAGAAAGGTCAAATGAATCAACACCGTTTATCACAAAGCCATTAGTACCATCGAGAGCAGAAAGTTCTAGGCTTCCGCTCTGTCCCACATTAGCTCCACCAAAGACTACATAACTTTCTCCTGCATTACCATTTCCATTGGGGTCAGCACGAAATGCACCGATAATGAGGTCATCAATGCCATCATTATTAATATCTCCTGCATTACTTACTGAAGTATTTGAACGATCAGAATCTCCTGAATCAATACCGTTAATCACAAAGCCATTAGTACCATCGAGAGCAGAAAGTTCTAGACTTCCGCTCTGTCCCACATCAGCTCCACCAAAGACTACATAACTTTCTCCCGCATTACCATTTCCATTGGGGTCAGCCCCCTGTGCAGCAATAATGAAGTCATCAATGCCATCATCATTAATATCTCCTGCATTAGTCACTGAACGACCAGAAAGGTCACCCGAATCAATACCGTTAATTACAAAGCCATTAGTCCCATCGAGAGCAGAAAGTTCTAGACTTCCGCTCTGTCCCACATCAGCTCCACCAAAGACTACATAACTTTCTCCTGCATTACCATTTCCATTGGGGTCAGCAAGATACGCACCAATTATCAAGTCATCAAAGCCATCACCGTTCACATCTCCTGCATTACTTACTGAAAACCCAGAAAGATCGCCTGAATCAATACCGTTGATTACAAAGCCATTAGTGCCATCTAGATCAGCTAGATTAATCGAAGCTACCATAATTTCAATACCTAATTTCAATATATTCAATAATTCATTGATATTTCATTAATGGTATCCATCAATTATTAACCTTGTAATACACTTTATTATATAAATAATTAAAATTGTCTAATTTGTAAATTAAATTCCATTTATCATGTCATAATTATGAGTCAATTAAAGTTAACTTTTCTTAATCTTCTATACTAATTACACGACGGATTTCATCTGATTTAAAACCAATTGCCATTGGTCTTTTAATTCCAGGTAAAACTGCTACATCATAGAGTTCTTTTACTACTCCTTGAATCCTTAACCAGTGAACAATATCTCCACTATTTAAGTCAATTACCATTAAGCCACAACGAGGTTCTACTCCTTGTGCTTCTAGTTTTTTATTCATGGGTAAATCAGCAAAAGTTTTGTTATCTCTAGACTGAGAAAGACCTACTATGGCATATTTGCCACTAAAAGCACAGCCTCTGAGATAGCCAGGGCAAAATGCAATAGGTTCAAAAGTGCCTTCTTTAATTTTAATAAAACCAAATTCTCCTGTCCCTGAATTTAGTACCCATAGTTTATCTCGATACCAACGTGGAGAATGAGGCATGGATAAACCTTCTGCAATTATTTCATTAGTTTCAACATTGATTATACAACCACCATTTTGACGATTATCACGCCAACCATCAGCAATATCAGTTTTTCCCACAACAGTGACAAAACCAGCTTTGCCATCTTTTAAAGCTACACCATTGAGATGACAACGATCTTCTGCTGCTAGTTTACTAATAAAAGGAGGTTGCCATATTGCTTTAAAACTGTGAGTCTGACTAACAGTAGCTAAACAACTAAATAGGGTATTAACAAATACTAATTTTCCTGATTTTTCAACGATGAGATCATGAACATCTAAATCTCCTGTAATATAGCTCATTTGAGGAACATAAAGAGCATCATAACCATTGTTAGTTTGTCCCGCCGTCAGGGGATTTTCAAATCGCCAAATTTGATATAAAGAACTTAGATATAAAGTATTTTTAGTAGCATATAAACCCATACAACGGTCAAAACTTCTTTCAAATATTGAGAGTTTGCCATTGGGTTGTAAGCCAATAAAAAAGGCTTTTCCTGCTTGATAAGTAGTGAAAGCTAAACTCAGGTTGTGTTCCTGTAGCCAAGAGTTGAATTGACGAGAGGCTGAAAATTCTAGAGAGGGAGTGGTTAAGACAGAATTAGAAGCAGTTTGATTTGAGATCATGAGTAAAGAGAAAATTGATTACCTTACGCTAAGATAACCGCTAATTCTCGAAACATCAGGTTTATTTAACTTGGTATCACTCCTGAAGGCAGATAGCAGATGGGTTTTTCTGACAACTTAATCTTGCTTTAGATACTAGCCTTGAGCTAAAAAGTTTGAAAGAGATTACATTTAGAAGAGACATAAGCCTCTTCTAAACTATAGCTTTCTGCCTTCGATTAGCATCACTCAAATCTATTAACTTTCGATAATAAAGTCCTCGGCATTCAGGAAATTAGCCGTTACTGAATTCAGAGTAGCTAAGACCTCGCTAGTTCCAGTAATTTGAATCTGAGTGTTATTAGTATTCTGAACTATTGTTAGATCGTTAAACTCTAGACCACTACCTAAAACAAATTGGTCTATTCCGTCTGCATAGTCAACAATTACATCATTGCCTTCACCTGCTCTGAGGACGAATAAGTCTGCACCAGCACCACCAAAGAGGTTATCGTTTCCTAATCCTCCATCTAGTTGGTCATTCCCCCCATCTCCTTTTAATTTGTCATTACCATTTCCGCCGACTAAAACATCGTTGCCGTTGTTGCCTGAAAGAAGATCTTTTCCAGAGTTACCTTGTAATAAGTCATCATCCATTGGTGACAAGTTAAGCTCGAAAGCCAGTTGTCAAGAGGGACTCGGAGAAAAGTCCATAGGGGGTTTAACCCTTTTGGGGCGAGGGGATTTGACTATCCCCAAGTCTTGATTTTCAGGTGCAGTTAAATAAGCAATTAGACTGCTAGCATTTCCTTGATTTAATGCTTGAGTAAAGTGATAAATTCCCCGAAAAACCATTTCTACAGAAATAGAATCAAATGGTAAGGTTAACTCGTCGGCAACTTCATCGGCTAAATCAATCAAAACCACATAAAAAAGCCATGTAGCCCAAAGTTGAAGCTTGATACCATTAATCGAGCCAGTCCAAAGATAACTAAGACCCAGTAAACGCTTGAGTAAAAGAAAGCTCTCTTCAATACACCAACGACGACAGTAAAGATCGCTAACAACGTATGGAGGAAGAAGATTAGGGTTGAGTACCGAAGTTAGATAACGATACCAACTATTACCATGACGAATTTCAATCAACCGCAAATTGAGAATTGGATTGCCCTGATAACCAGTACCCAGACGAATTAAAGCGTCTTTGTGAGTCGAAGATTGACTAAGGATTGAAAGAGATTGATATTTAGCGTTGGATTTAAGTCGAGTAATAAAATCTGATTGAGCTAAGATTAGTTGCTCGAACAAGACATAATTCCAAAATCCTCGGTCTAGCAGCAGCAGTGTTTTAGGCGTAACTAGTCGGAGTAAGTCTGGCACAAAGTTACTCTCGTGAGCGTAAGGTTTTTCGTCAAACCAAGTCTGAATTGGATAACGAGTCTTAAGGTCTACCACTGCACATATTCGTCCTCCGAGTTTGCCTAAAGTTGAACTTTCTAAGCTTTTTAACTTCCGAAACAGTGCCTCTAAAGTCGAAGCATCCACGATCCACAGTCGCTCGAAATGTCGGTTGGCATAAGCTACACTTAAAGGAAGAGATCGCTTTTTCCTTTGATGCCATCGCTGATTAAGAGTAACTAACAATTCGTTAAGAACTTGCTCGAACAGTTCGGCAGGAAAAGTTAGAAGTCTTTGAGATAAAGCTTGTTGCGATACCGAAACTGCTTTTGCCCAAAGTAAATTTTCTCTTGCCAGCATTCGGTTTAATTCTCTTGCCGAGGGTACTTGTCGCCATACCAGCGTCAGGACGGCTGCGAGCATTAGAGGGAGACCTAAAATTCTCTCTCTCATTTCTAATGAGCGATAATAAGCTAATTGATTGTAGATACAAGGTTTGACTAAATCCTCTAGCTGCTGCGAAATCATTTTATTGTCTAAATTCGGATGAGTTCTATTTCGAGCATGATCTCTAATACTTTTTTGTGAATGTGCCATTGAATTGCTCCCGATCGCCGTTGACTGTGAAGCTGTTTTTCATTGCCTATTCTAAAACTCTCACAACCCCCGCTTTGACTACACTTGACAACTCGTACTTTTTCTTAACTTGTCACCAATGCCTAACACCTAAAACCTGTCACAGCCATTTTATATCTAATTATACCTACCTACTTAAGAATCAGAACTGGACAGTGAGATAAGCGCACTACTCGCTCTGCTACTGAGCCGAGTAAAAAGCGACTTACACCTTTACGTCCGTGGGAAGGCATAATGATTAAATCTGCCTTAATTTTTTGAGCATAATCAACAATTGTAGTGCTGGGATCGCCAACTGCTACCTCAATATTAATTCCCTCATACCCCATTTCACTGAGCTTATTATGTAAAAAGGTTTGAACTGTTTGTTTCCGTTTCTGATCTTCGAGAGGATCTTCCATGACCGTAGGATACTCTTGATTGAGGGGAGGGAGAACATGAATTACCTGTAGGGATGAAATATTTTCTACGTATTCTCTAGCAGGAGAAATCGCTTGATAAGACAATTCAGAAAAATCAAGAGGAATTAGAACAGATTTCTTCTTAAGCCAACTCATAATTTACCCAGATAATTATATAGATAATAATACCAGTATTATACGGCAATTATAAATTGGCAATGAACCATAAACAATCAACTACTAACAACAATATCAAATTAACTTAGTCGTTACCTTAACACCATATTCTTCCTCAAATATAGGTTTTTTATAATCTAAACTCCACAATTCTAAAGCACAGTCATCTCCAATTTCTTGGGATTGTAAATGTAATTTTAACTCCCTATTTTTAGCATCCCAATGACAATCAATATTAGATATCGCCCCTTGTTTTCTTCTGTCCAAAGCAACAGCTAAACGCAGAATTGCACTCAGTTGGCGCACCATTAGCTGTTGTTCTTTATGGGGGAGTTTATAATAAGACTCATGTTTTTTCTTGGGTTTACTTTTGCGGTGATAGCGAGCGATATTAGCAATTAATTCTAAATCTAATTCAGTAAAACCAAGTAATTCAGCATTACGAATTAAATAATAAGAATGTTTGTGATGGGCAGAATGACTAATGTAGAGACCGCAATTGTGTAAAATAGCAGCACTCCAGAGTAGTTCTCTGGCTGGATTTCCCCAATCATGAAGTTTGTTTTGAGTTTGATCAAAAATACTGAGGGCAAAATTAGCAATGCGTTGAGTATGATCTAGATCGACTTGATATTTACGAGCAATTTTAATTACATTACGATTTTTAACTTCGTTTTGATATTTGAGACGATTATTAATCAAGCCATTGCTTAACATCCAATCAACGATAATACCTTCTCGCAAAGCTCTCTCACATATAGTGATGGAATCGAGCTTCAGCATTTTCATCGTTTCTAACAAAATTAAAGCCCCAGGAAGGATAATTTCGGCTCTGTGGTCAGAAATACCAGGAATATGATATCTTTCCTCGTAGCTCATTTTGGCTAACTTGTTAGTAATTGTTTCTAAGTCTTTGTAACTAACTTCATAGCCATTGATCGGATTGGGAACAGTGCCGTATTTCTTGATTCCATGAACTGCTGCCAGGGTTTCAATAGTACCAGAAGTCCCTACCATACGTGGCGTTTCGTTGAGTTGTAATTGTCGCCAAATTTCATCGGTAGAACGTTCTAATTTGCCTCTGATATAAGCTTTGAGATAATTTAACTCCGATTCACTAATAGGATCTGTCTGGACAAACTCTTTGGTGAGTCTGACGGCACCCACTTTAGTACTGCTCAGAAAACGAGCCTCTTTTTCATCAGCTAAGATTAATTCCGTTGAACCACCACCAATATCAATAATGATATGAGGGCGATCGCCAAAATTCATGCCCGAAAGGACTCCTAAATAGATGCGTCGGGCTTCTTCTTGTCCTGAAATGAGATTAACTTCAATCCCCAATTCTCTTTCAATGCGTTGCAAAAATTCCAATCCGTTTCCTGCTTCACGGGTTGCGCTAGTTGCCACAGCGATAATTTGACTGGTATTAAGACTATTTGCTAAGTCTTTGCAGCGTTTGAGAGCTGATAGGGAACGATCTATGGCTTCTGGAGTAAGATTACCAGTTTCCGGATCGCGATCGCCCAATCTTACTGTATCTTTTTCTTTAGCAATAATATAAAAAGCTGGCAGAGAAGTATCGATCTCAACAATTACCATATGTATGGAGTTAGTCCCAATATCAATGGCTGCAATTATCTGTTTTTCCAGATTCGGAATATTTACGGGACTATGGTTGCTAACAGTGGGTTGATAAATTGAGTCGATCATAAAAACTTTGCCAAAAACACTTTTAAGATAAGAATATAATTTTGTGGACTTATTCGGTTAAGGAATCAATAACTTTTTATCTATTTGTATATTTTTGTTAGCTTTTTCTTTTTAATAACTCATGACTCAATACACACCCCAGATCGAACCCACATGGCAAACTATCATCCGTCTATTACGTTGGGACAAACCTGCTGGCAGATTAATACTAATGATTCCCGCTCTATGGGCAGTATTTTTAGCAGCCGAAGGAACACCCCCCGTGATGCTAGTCGGAGTAATTATTTTGGGGACTTTAGCTACCAGTGCTGCGGGTTGTGTAATTAATGATTTATGGGATAAAGATATCGATCCAAAGGTAGATCGCACCAAAAACCGCCCTCTAGCTTCCCGTGCTTTATCAATTAAAGTGGGAATTACTATTTTTGCGATCGCATTAGGTTGTGCTGCTGTCTTAGCCTTTTATCTAAACACTCTCAGTTTTTGGCTTTGTGTTGCTGCTGTACCCTTTATTATTGGTTATCCCCTAGCCAAGCGAGTTTTTCCCATTCCCCAGTTAATATTGTCTCTTTGTTGGGGTTTTGCGGTTCTCATTAGTTGGAGTGCTGTTACAGGTAAGATCAATTTTGCTACCTGGCTATTGTGGGGGGCAACTGTCGCTTGGACTTTGGGCTTTGATACAGTTTATGCCATGTCTGACCGAGAAGACGATCTAAAAATTGGTATTAACTCCAGCGCAATTTTTTTCGGAAAGTATGTGGTAGAAGCAGTAGGCTTGTTTTTCCTGATCACCGTAGGGCTAATGGCTTATTTGGGTTGGATTGTTCAGTTAAATTTAGTCTTTTGGTTAAGTTTATTTGCAGCAACTTTAGTTTGGTTATGGCAATATATCCGTTTACGTAATATGGCTCTACCCCGTGCTGTATATGGTCAAATCTTTGGTCAAAATGTTTGGATTGGGTTCATTCTTTTGGCAGGTATGATTTTGGGTGGTTAACCAAAACTAAGATATGTATATGTTTTTGTTTTTTCCCTTCCTAACTCTCTGTTTTTAATTAGGATAAGAGTCCTTCACTACTTTAGTCCATACCTGCTTAGGTATTTACACTATGACCTTTAACTAGTTTACATAAAGATTTGTATAAAAATTCCACATATATCTTAAGAAAGTCTTTAGATTTGTCTGGGATGATTTAAGATATTACCTGTTACGAACTAACAACAAGAGGGCGCAACGCTCTTTATTATGGGGGACAACAGTTTGAATATTGCACTGTTACACCAAACCTGGAAATTAATCGAAAGAACTCACACCTCTGAGCTTTTGGAAGCGAATGATGGAGAGCTGGTAGAAAGATTATTGCATAAGCTAGATGTTCAGCAACCATTAGAACAAAACGAACGTGCCAGCCTCAACGATTATCTTGCCTCTAAAACTGCATTGATCCGAGACTTAGCAGAAGCACGTTCCTTTTCTTAATTAAATAATCTCTTCATGGGAAAAAGACCCAAGGATGATTAAGCTATATAAAACGAGTTGGTTTTATCTGTGGCAAGAGTCATTTTTGAAAATGTCTATAAAAGCTTTTCCCATCGTTCTCATAGCGAATCCCGTTCGACTTTAGACAAGCATTCTCAAGGGGTTGGCGATAAACCTTCATCTTTTCAGAAGCATCAGAATAACTCAGTTACTGTTCTGAGGAATATTAACCTGGAAGTAAAAGATGGCGAGTTTATGGTCTTGGTAGGACCCTCTGGATGTGGTAAAAGTACGCTTTTACGACTGCTAGCTGGTCTAGAGAACTTAAGCGGAGGAAATATTTATATTGGCGATCGCATTGTCAATCAAATTCCTCCCAAAGCTAGGGATATTGCTATGGTATTCCAAAACTACGCCTTATATCCCCATCTTAATGTTTATGACAATATTGCTTTTGGGCTACGACGCTCTGATTCAGTAAGTAGAACTGATAGTCAGAAAGTCCAGGATAGCAAGAAGAATTCCACCTCAAACTTACTTGAATCTGCTTTAGGGGGAATTACGCGATCGCTTCCTAGAAAATTTCGCTATCTTTCCTCTAAAGAAAAAGCGATTCGGAAACAAGTAAGATATGTGGCGAGCCTATTACAAATCGAATCTTTACTCTATAGGCTTCCCAAAGAGCTATCGGGGGGACAAAAACAGAGAGTGGCTCTAGGAAGGGCGATCGCACGAAATCCCCAAGTATTTCTGATGGATGAACCCTTATCCAATCTAGATGCCAAATTACGCACTGAAACCCGCGCTCAAATTGTACAACTCCAAAAACAACTAGGAATTACTACAATCTATGTTACCCACGATCAAACAGAAGCCATGACTATGGGCGATCGTATTGCGGTAATGAAAGGGGGAGAAATTCAGC
>JASJDF010000120.1 GCA_030065715.1 Xenococcaceae cyanobacterium MO_188.B19
TCATCTTGGGCTTCTGTAGTGAAAGCCAGAGGTTTACAATATCCTGTAGATGTATATCTAGAAGGTAGTGACCAACATCGGGGATGGTTTCAGTCTAGTTTACTGACTAGTGTAGCTGTTAACGATACTGCCCCCTATAAAACTGTACTTACTCACGGTTATGTGGTAGATGAAAACGGACGGAAGATGAGTAAGTCTTTGGGTAATGGAGTTGACCCTACAGTTATTATCGAAGGTGGTAAAAACAAAAAACAAGAACCTCCCTACGGTGCTGATGTATTACGTTTATGGGTTTCTTCTGTAGATTATTCTTCTGATGTTCGTATTGGAAACAATATTGTTAAACAGTTAGCAGATATCTATCGTAAAATTCGCAATACTTCCCGTTTTTTATTGGGGAACTTACACGATTTTGATCCTAAAACCGATGCTGTTGCTTATGCAGATTTACCAGAACTGGATAAGTATATGCTTCATCGCATTACAGAAGTTTTTGCAGATATCACCGATGCTTACGATAGTTATCAGTTTTATCGTTTCTTCCAAGCCGTGCAAAATTTCTGTGTGGTAGATTTATCTAATTTCTATCTCGATATTGCTAAAGATAGATTATATATTAGTAGCTTGGGTTCTTTCCGTCGTCGAAGTTGTCAAACAGTTTTAGCTGTTGCTATTGAAAACTTAGCTAAATCTATTGCTCCTGTATTGTCTCATATGGCAGAGGATATTTGGCAATCTATACCCTATGAAACTGGTTACAAATCCGTTTTTGAATCTGGTTGGGTAACAATAAATGATGAATGGAAACAACCAGATATAGTTTCATTTTGGGATACTATTCGTAACCTAAGAGATGAAGTTAATAAGGTAATGGAAGAAGCCAGACAAAATAAAGCGATTGGTTCTTCTTTGGATGCTAAGGTATTAGTTTATCTTGCTGATACTGAATTAAAAAATAAACTTGCTTCTCTCAATTCTACTGATTCAGTTAATCCTAAATCTATTGATGAATTACGTTATTTCTTCCTTGCTTCTCAAGTTGAGTTAGTAGATAGTCTTGATTTTATTGAAAAATCAGAATATAAAAGTACCTCTGATACTGTATCCATTGCTGTTGTAAAAGCTGATGGAGAAAAATGCGAAAGATGCTGGAATTATTCTACTACTGTTGGTAGTTTTACTGACGATCCTACTATATGCGATCGCTGTAATAGTGCATTAAAAGGAGAATTTTAATTGTTAGTTCAATTTAGGGATAATTAATAAATTATCCCTAATAAAAATCTAAATAATTTTGTCATCTACGAGCTTTCCATGTACCGCCGTAACGGTAAAAAGGATTGTCTTGACTGACTTTTTGCCAGCATTGTAAACAGACTAACTCCCAGTTACCATTTTCCTGATACTTGATACGATAGCGAATATCTGTTTGAGTAGAACATAAATTGCACGGTTTAGACTTTCTTTTTAACTTGGTTTTTGACACGATAATTATTGTATGAGAAGTTTATAAATTATCTCTACATGGAGGCTATATCACTATACTAAAAATTTGTATTGGCTATAGTTGCTAGAGTCCATGATTAAAAATAAATGAAATAGCTAACATATTAAAGAGATAACCAAGCACAATCAATTAACTTATAAAAAAAAAGGCGTTGGTGAATGCGTAATGTTTTTGATGCAAGTATCAACGAAAAATCAATGATTGAATACTCTGATTTCCTGAATAGCATTCTCAAATCACCAACGCCAAAAAAAATTATGTATAAAATTAGTAGCAAATTACGAACGACATAAATAAATATTATTTATGTTTTGCTGTACCTTCAGCACAAATAGCTTTACCATGTTTTAAGTATGGCTTATTTAATTGCTGCCAACCAGGAGTCTTACTTATACAAATAATATCTTTAAAATCTTTTTCAATAGAAACATAAAAGACAGCACCAGCTACAGTATAAGTGGGGCTATTACCCCAACCAAAAATTCTTGATAAAACTGGTGAATGTTTTAAAAAAAATAAGTTTCCTCTAGCATGATTTATAATGCTTTGACTAAATGCAGCATTTCCTTTAATTTCTATTAAATACTTGTGATTTTCAGTATAAGTCAGTAAATTTTCTTGACTTAAATCATTATCAGTTGCAAATTTTTCATTTTCAATGAAATAATACATCTGTGTTTGGTTTAAAATCTTAGATAACCATACTGCTTCTTTTCCTCTTGGTAGTCTATTGATTCTAGGAAAGGCTGCAAAACATAACAATTCTTTTAATAAATAAAGACTAGCAATAATAGATATAATTATAATTGCTTTTTTAGATTTACTATTCATATTATCAAACAATAAAATAGCCCAATTATAATTGCATTTTTAATCATGCGATCGCATGGTTGCAGCAAATATATTTAATCCAATTTACAATTAATATATGTGATGACTAAGTTAAAATAAAATTTATTTTTTTTGTATAGGTTCTGTTTTTTGATGTTTAAGTATTAGCTCTGATTTATTAAGTCATTGAGAATGTTACTATTACTAGATAAATTCAAACAACAATGGATTGAAAAATCGAGCAATACTATAAAAATCTGATTGTAATCAGTAACCATTTGCTACAGATAAAACTCTGTAGGGGCGATTGACTAATCGCCTCTACGAAGAATAATATTGCATTCTTTTTGGAATTCGATATTACTATCGAAGTCTGTAGTTATTCACGCAAAATAATAAAGCAACTTAAATCGCTAACAGCTTATTAGGTTGGCATTGCCCACCTGATAAAATCTAGAAATTACTGTGATTAATAATAGCATCAGTTAATTTGTCTGTTACTTCAGATACGGCTATTGCTCCTAATTCACCTGATGCACGAGTACGAATACTGAGGGTGTTTGCTTCTAATTCTTTATCCCCAACAATTGCCATGACAGGAATTTTCTGTTTTTCAGCATTGCGAATCATTTTACCGAGTCTTTCTCTACTGTTATCAGCTTCTGCACGAATGCCTAGACTTTGCATCTTGGTTGCAACTTCATGCACAAAATCCCGATGGGCATCACTTACAGGAAGTAAGCGAATTTGAATAGGTGCTAGCCAGAGGGGAAAGTCTCCGCCATATTCTTCGATGAGAATGCCGATAAGCCTTTCTAGAGAACCAAAAGGTGCACGGTGAATCATAATAGGGCGTTGGCGCGAGCCATCCTCAGCGATGTATTCTAGGTCAAAGCGATTGGGTAGATTGTAATCGACCTGTACTGTTCCTAGTTGCCATTCCCTTTCTAAAACATCCTCAAAGATAAAGTCTAGTTTAGGACCATAAAAAGCAGCTTCTCCTTCTGCTTCAAAGTATTCCATGTCTAAAGTTTGTACAGCACGACGAATTGCACCTTGAGCAGTTTCCCAAAGTTCGTCGGAGCCAATGTATTTATCGGAAGTAGGATCGCGGAAACTTAAGCGAGCTTTGAAGTTTTTCAATTGCAAGCTCTTGAATACAGCAAGAATTAAATCTACTACTTTGAGAAATTCCTCGTCTAACTGTTCGGGAGTAACAAATAAGTGAGAGTCATCCACAGTAAAACCTCTAACTCTGGTTAAACCTCCCAATTCTCCAGACTGTTCGTAACGATATACTGTGCCAAATTCGGCTAATCGTATGGGTAACTCTCTGTAGGAGCGCAATTGACTTTTATAGATTTGAATATGAAAGGGGCAATTCATCGGTTTAAGAACGAATCCCTGTTCAGCCTCGGCAGCTTCCGCGTCTTCTGCCATCATGGGGAACATATCTTCTTTATAATTTTGCCAATGTCCCGATATCTTAAATAGATCCACCCTGGCTAAATGGGGAGTTACTACGGGAAGATAACCTCGTTTGATTTGTTCTTGTTTTAAAAAGTCCTCTAATTGCGATCGCAAAATAGTACCTTTAGGAGTCCACAAAGGCAAACCAGGACCTACAGGATCGGCAAAAATAAATAATCCTAGCTCTTTGCCTAGCTTTCTGTGATCTCGTTTGAGAGCTTCTGCTTTACGTCGTTTGTATTCTTCTAGTTGTTCTGGAGTTTCCCAAGCTGTACCGTAGATACGTTGAAGTTGTTGCTTAGTTTCATCTCCTCGCCAATAAGCACCCGCAACACTTTCTAACGCGATCGCTTTTGGGTTAATATCTGCGGTAGATTCTACATGGGGACCTGCACACAAATCCCACCATTGATCACCCAAATGGTAAAGAGTAATGGGTTCTTCGATACTATCAAGGATTTCTAGCTTATAAGGTTCTCCCAAGGCTTCGATGCGTGCTTTGGCTTCTTCTCTGGTTACTTCTTCCCGAATTACAGGTAACTTACGATTGATGATTTTGATCATTTCTTTTTTGATCTTTTTTAAATCCTTATCAGTAAAGGGTTCGGGACTATCAAAATCATAATAAAAACCATTTTCCGTCCAAGGTCCAATGGTTACTTGAGCTTTGGGGAACAGCTTTTGTACTGCCATCGCCATAACATGAGACGTGGTGTGACGAATTTTCTTGAGAGATTCGGATTCGCTAGTACGGGGTAATCTAATTTTTTCAGGTTGCTCTATATCTGCGATGGACATTGGCTGTTCAATTTTTTAAGTTGACTCGTTGGATTATATCTGAAAATCAATAGCTGTGATGGGAATTAAATTCTATCAAATTGATACGACCTACTGTAATACGGAAAAGAAAATAAATAAAATCCTGGCGATTGATAAGTGTATATCACACTAAAAGGAGAGCAATACTGTTTTGTCTGATATTGTCTCGGTTTAAATTATCGCAAATTATACCAACATGGAATTTTTATCCGATACAGTAGTTCTTTCTCGCCTCCAATTTGCTCTCACTGCTATCTTTCACATGTTATTCCCTGTCTTAACTACGGGAATGGCAATTTACTTAATTGTGGTAGAAGGATTATGGCTAAAGACTCGCAATAAAAACTATTACTATCATGCTCGTTTTTGGTCAAAACTCTATGTCCTCAATTTTGGAATTGGGGTAGCTTCGGGATTGCCTATGGAGTTTGAATTTGGTACTAACTGGACTCCTTTTTCGCAAGCTGTAGGAGATTTTTTTGGTAGTGTGTTGGGTTTTGAAGCATCAATGGCTTTTGCTCTAGAGGCTGGTTTCTTAGGAATTATGTTGTTTGGTTGGGAGCGAGTACCGCCAATAATGCACTATTTAGCGACAATTATGGTGGCTATTGGCGCAAATTTATCGATTTTTTGGATTTTAAGCGCAAATTCTTGGTTACAAACCCCAGCAGGGGGAGAATTTATTAATGGTCATTTTGTCGTTAGTGATTATTTTCAAGCAATTTTTAATCCTTTTATGCTCAATAGTGTTCTCCATATGTTCTTTGCGACTCTGGAGACATCCTTATTTGTAATTGGGGGAATCAGTGCTTGGTATATTCTCAACCAACGTCAATCGGAATTTTTTGCTCTTTCTTTTAAAATAGTTTTAGCGATCGCAATTGCCGTAACTCCTTTACAGCTTTATATCGGACACCTGAGTGGGGAGCAGGTTTATCATTATCAACCTACCAAACTCGCTGCTATGGAAGCTCAATGGGAGACTATTCCTGCGGGAGAATCCCCTTCTTGGAGTGCGATCGCATTCCCCAATGACAAAGCTGAAAAAAATGACTGGGAAATCTCGATTCCTGGGCTTTTGAGCTATATTTTAGAAATCAAACCCCAGTTATCTGAGTCAGTTTTGGGTTTAAAAGAATATGCTCCTGAAGATCGTCCTCATCAGATTGGTTTAGTTTATTATGCCTTCCGAATCATGATCGCGATCGGGTTTTTCCTAGCAGGATTGATGGGTATCACTGTTTTACAATGGCTTAGAGGTAAACTATCCCTAGAAAATATTGCCCAACAACGCTGGTTATTACGCACTTGGCTATTTTCTATTCCATTAGGCTATATTGCCGTGGAATCGGGTTGGATTGTGCGATGTGTCGGCAGACAACCCTGGACTGTTTATGGTGAAATTCGCACTGTTGATGCTGCTTCCCAATTACCAGCTAGTGATGTACTTGCTTCTTTAACTACTTTTGCCGTTGTTTATAGCATTTTATTTTTCTTTGCTCTATACTTCGCTATTCGCATTATTCGTGCTGGTGCAAATCTAGATTTACCAGTACCAGGAGAAAATATATCACCTGAACTTGATACTAATAAAGCTCAACATATCCCTAATAGTCGCCCAGCGGAAGCAAAACAATAATGTACATTGGTTACAAACTAATTGTTCATTATTCATCGAAGTAAAAGAAGATTAAACATATATGGGAAATGCTTCAGTTCCTATTCAGGAACGTCTTGAAGAATTTTATCGCCGTCTAGATAAAGCATCTTCAGCAAAATCAGCAGATGAAGCTTTTAAACTTGTTTGTGACACTCTTAATCAAGTGGAAGATGAACTAAGTGGAATTCCCTGTAAAAACCCACCAGCATCACCTAGTAAACCTGATGGAAGAATGTATCCTCCTCAAGAAGACTATACTAAAAGAAATAATGACGGTAGCATCGAAGCACGATCTAAGGGACATAAAATTGAGATAGGTAGTAATGGCAGTATTACCATCATAAATAAGAAAACCCAAAAAATAGAATTTCAAAAATAATAAAATGCAATTTCTTCCCAACTTCTCTTTAAAAGAAAATCAGCCTAAAACACAAAAAAATAATAGCAATCTCGATCCTGAGATAAATAATAAAGTCAATAAATATATCAAACAGCTTGAGAGAGATTTTCCTGATTTAATTATAGAAATAGATTGTTTTCCATCGGGGTCGATAATGATAGATATTCATCGTAATAATAAGTTTTTTGTATTAACATACTCCCCAAAACGAGGCTTTGGTGTAGATGAAGTACAAGAAGATGATTATTTTGATTCGGGATATAGTTTTGTCACTCAAAGTTCGGAAGAGGCATTTAAGCAATTAAAGAAAATAATTGCATCTTAATTAATATAATACCAAGTCTATTTTTGGGTATTTTTGACAGTCAAGTAAATTTTCATTAGTTAACTGAGTAGCTAAACTATGGAATCCCTACAGTATTTTTTGCCTCAAGTATGGTTCGCAATTTTAGGATTGTTTTTGTTTCTTTATGTGATGCTAGATGGCTTCGATTTGGGTGTGGGAATTCTTTCGATCACTGCATCTAGCGAAGAGCGTCGCGGAATTTTAATGCTCAGTTTAGGCAATGTTTGGGATGCTAATGAAACTTGGTTAGTTCTGATGGGAGGAGCCTTATTTGGCGCATTTCCTTTAGCTTACGGTACGATTCTCCAAGCTTTGTACATTCCTGTGATGGTGATGATTTTTGGCTTGATTTTTCGTGCTGTAGCTTTTGAATTTCGCGAACACGCTAGAACTAAACTTTATTGGAATATTGCTTTTGGTGGTGGTAGTTTTCTAGCTGCATTAGGACAAGGTTTTGCATTAGGTGCAGTATTACAGGGTATAGCTGTAGATAGTGTGGGGAATTTTATTGGTGGAACTTGGGATTGGTTGACTTGGAGATCGCTGTTAGTAGCCTTAACTTTGATTCAAGGTTATGTTCTAATTGGCTCTACTTATCTAATTCTCAAAACAGAAGGGGATTTACAAACTACCCATTATGGAACAGCCAAAATTGCATCTATAACTACTTTTATTGGTGCTGTATATCTAACAATTACCACTCCCATCTTTTCCGAAAGTGCTAGAGATAGACTATTTGATCCACCATTAGTTTATATCTTTGCCCTAATACCTTTATTGGGCGCATTACTCATTTTTTTACTATTGAGAAGTCTTTATTTGAATCAAGAAAAACGTCCTTTTTTTTGGACTTTGTTACTTTTTCTTCTCTCATTTATTGGTCTAGGCTTAGTAGTTTTTCCTTATATTATTCCTAGTGAAATTACTATTTACGAAGCTGCTGCCAGCCCTAGTTCCTTAGTATTTATGATTGTTTTTATTGGCTTTTTGATTCCAATCATGTTGGCTTACAATATCTATAACTATATTGTTTTTCGAGGTAAAATTATCCCTTCTACTGCTGAAAATAAAAGATAATCTGAACAGTTAACGAAGCCTATTTACTACCCGCTTGAGTGTGTGGGAATAATAGAGAACTGGGTAAAATTTGAGTAATCGTTAGTTTTTTTGATTGATTTTTGAGCAGTTATCGCAGGTGAAAGCTTTGTCACCTATAGACAATAAAGTTAAAGCTGGTGACAGGACTCGAACCTGCGACCGGCTGATTACAAATCAGCAGCTCTACCAACTGAGCTACACCAGCACAGTTAATAATCTTAGCATGACAAATTGAAAATGACAATAGTTTTTTTGATCAATCCATATCGACAAAGGTGCTAGTTTGACAGAAACAACTCAACACCCTTGCTACAAGAGCGACTTAGGTCATATTACTTTCCATTGCCCAACGAGCTAATTCAGTACGATTTTTCAGGCTGGTTTTGTTGAGCATATTAGAAACATGACTTTCTATAGTGCGTTGACTAACATTAAGTTTTTCTGCAATATCTCGGTTCGCCATTCCTTGAGCTACAAGCTGTACTACTTTTAGTTCTGTGGGAGTCAATTCTACGTTATGAGGAACATGAATAGTAGGCGCACCATCTATGCGCTTCATTGTAGAAGATAAGCGTTTTATTTGATTTAAAGATGATTCAACCTGAGCAACCAGTTCTTCTGGTTCAAAAGGTTTAACCATATAAACATCTGCTCCCTCGTTAAGCCCTTTGACTCGGTCTTGACTTTGACCCTTAGCAGAAAGGAATAGCACGGGAATAGTGGTAGTTTTCGGTTCTTCCCTAATGTGCTTGACCAATGAATAACCATCCATTTCTGGCATCATGACATCGCAGATAATCATATCAGGAATATTGTGATCTAAAAGTTCTAATGCTTCTCGACCATTTTCGGCTGTCATTACCTGATAACCTCTAAATTCTAGATAATCTTTGACTAGCAGTATTAGGTTGGGGTCATCGTCAATCAGCAGAAGTTTTTTATTATCTCTTTGAGAGTTGTCTTTCATAGGTAACACAATCGATCCAGGTAGGTAAGGTTAAAATTGGTCGTGTTTTATCTCCCAATTATTGATTTAATTCAAAGGGGAATTAGCAACCGATATTTTGCAATAAGATGTTAACTCACCAAGAAAACAGTTAAAGACCAGGTATGAGAACGAATGTCTCTATACAAAGTCAATAGATAATTTAACTAAGTTAATAGTTCTTGGCACTATTTTCTCGTAAACTTTCTTATGCGATGATAACCTGTAGTTTGGATTACGGCAAAGGTTTTACTGCTAGATACTTGATAACACTTGATTTTGGCTAATTGTTAAGCTTTCTAATGCTAGATTATGACTAAGTATAATTACTTCAATTGAAATAAAAGTCAAAAATTACAAAATATAATTTTCCAAAACAGATTAAGAAAATGAACTCTTTTGTCGAGCAAGTCAATAAATTAATTAGCTCTCGTCGTTCTACTAAGCCCCGTTATTTCAATGGACAAAAAATTGATGATTCTATAGTGTGGCAAATTCTAGAAAATAGCAATTGGGCTCCCACTCATGGATTAACTCAGCCGTGGCGATATAAGGTTTTTAGTGGTGCTGGCTTAGAAAAGTTGGCTGATTTTCAAGCTTTACTGTATAAAAAATCAACTCCAGAAGCTAATTTTAGTCCCAATAAATATGAAAGAATGCGGACAAATATTCTTAAGTCTTCTCACGTAATTGTTATCTGTATGGAACGACAAAAATCCGAGAAAATACTAGAATTAGAAGAAATCGAAGCTGTAGCCTGTAGTGTGCAAAATATGGCTTTGACTGCTACTGCTTATAATATTTGTAGCTTTTGGGGATCGGGAGGAGTCACTTATACTCCAGAATTAAAACAATTTTTGGGTTTAGGAAACAAAGATCAATGTTTAGGATATTTGTATCTTGGTTATAGTGACACCCCTGCACCTTCTAGTATTCGGACACCAATTAAAGATAAAGTAGAATGGATTGCAGATTAATAATTTGAGTAAAATTATTAAGGCTGCAACATTGCTAGTAATTCATTTTCATCTATTTCTAGAATACTAAGATTTCTGGCTTTTTCTAGTTTGGAACCAGCATCATTACCAGCTACTAAGAAGTCAGTTTTTTTGCTGACAGAATTAGTTACTTTACCTCCTGCCTGTTCAATTAATTGTTTGGCTTCATTTCTTTTTAAACTAGGTAATGTACCAGTAAGCACGAAAATTTTTCCAGTAAGTTTATTAGCTCCTTGCTGCTTATTTTCATTATGAGAGGATTCATAACTAAGCTGTAGTCCTGCTTTTCTTAAATAGGAAATAGTTTCTTGATTTTTAGGTATTTTAAACCATTCAAAAATCGATTGAGCTATTTCTTCACCAATACCATAAATACTTTCTAAAGATTCAATAGAAGCTTGAGCTAAAAGATTAATATCTGGGAAATTCTCGGCAATTAATTTTGCATTTACATTACCTACATAACGAATTCCTAGACCATATAAAACTCTATCATAGGATTGACTTTTGGAAGCTGCGATCGCGTTGATTAAATTATTAGCAGACTTTTCTCCCATTCTCTCTAAAGCTGCTATTTGCTCTACTTGTAAAGTATAAAGATCGGCAAGAGATTTTATTAAACCATTATCGATTAGTAAAATAACAATTTTTTCTCCTAAGCCTCTAATATCTAGTGCGTCGCGAGATGCCCAATGTACTAAACTACCTCTTAATATAGCAGGACAAGAAGTATTAACACATCTAATTGCAGCTTCCCCTTGGGAACGGACTAACAAAGAACTACATTCAGGGCAATTATTGGGCATAGTATAGGGGTGAGTATTAGAGGGGCGCAACTCCTTGATAACCCTTAGTACTTCGGGAATAATCTCCCCTGCTTTACGAATAATTACGGTGTCACCAATACGGATATCTAACTCGCAAACGCGATCGCTGTTATGTAGAGTAGCTCGTTGTACAGTTGTTCCTGCCAATTCTACAGGCTCCATAACTGCCATAGGAGTTACTGCACCAGTACGCCCTACATTAACAATAATATC
Organism: Xenococcaceae cyanobacterium MO_188.B19; assembly: GCA_030065715.1. Lineage (GTDB taxonomy): Bacteria > Cyanobacteriota > Cyanobacteriia > Cyanobacteriales > Xenococcaceae > JASJCP01. Next base: position 11,155 of record JASJDF010000120.1, read on the forward strand.
TTTAACAATGGTTGGTGCTTCTTCTGCGGGATATTTAAATGCGATCGCCCATCTGGGGAATTTTTGAGTAAAGCCTAGTTGTTTTTGTAAGGAATAACTATTCAGTTTGATCACTACTCCATCAGTCATATAGGGTAGATTATGTCTTTCTTGATCCCAATGGCGGTAATAAGCGGTTACTGCTTCTAAAGATTCACACAGTTTACGATTGGGATTCACTAAAAATCCCATTTGTTGCAGTAATTCTAAAGCTGACCATTGAGAAGTTAGCTGAGAAGCATCGGGAAGATGAAGGGTATAAGCAAAAAAGTTCAACCGACGTTGAGCTACAATCCTAGAATCTAACTGGCGTAGGGTTCCAGCAACAGCATTACGAGGGTTGGCAAAAAGAGCCTCTCCTGATTCTTCTCTTTCTTGGTTGATGCGATCAAATACATCCAAGGGTAAAAAAGCTTCTCCCCTAACTTCTACTATAGGCGGAGGATTATCTAAATTCAGTTTTAGGGGGATAGTGCGAATAGTACGAATATTTTGGGTAATATCTTCTCCTGTAACTCCATCTCCTCTAGTTACACCCCTGGTTAAAATGCCCTGTTCATAGGTTAAAGCCAAAGCGGAGCCATCTATTTTTAACTCACACACATAATCAAAGTCACCAATTTCTTCTAACTTTTTTTGCCATCTTTCTTGCCATTTATCCAATTCTTGCTGATTAAAAGCATTCTCCAAACTATAGAGGGGTATATTGTGCTTAATTGAGGTAAATTGAGACGCTGGCTTGTCTCCTACTCGCTGAGTTGGACTATCGGCAGTAATCAATTCAGGATATTCAGTTTCTATATCTTGCAGTTGACGATATAAGCGGTCATATACTGCATCTTCCATTATGGGATTATCCAGAACATAGTAAGCGTATCCCGCCTTTTGTAACTGTTCTCTGAGTTGTTTTACCTGTTGTCTAATCTCTGGAGTCACTGTCATGGATTGAGTTGCCCAAAATCACTTGATCTATTATTCAACTATTGTAGCTGGGAAAAAGTTTGTATTAACCTGATACTTTCAGAAGCAGCACGTATATCTTGGGCTTTAAGTTTTATATCTCCAAGTTTTTGAGTGATTTTATTTATTTCTGAAATATCTATTTCTAATTTAATTCCCATAATCTGTAGATAATAATTGACGACAAAAATAATTGAGATTATAAATTGAGATTATAATAGTAATATAAACACGACAAACAAAATAAAATGATGACAAATCAAAACCCGTCCCAAGGTTATGAAATAGGAATTTTTAATCAGTTAGTTAAAAATTCAGAAGAAATTGCTTTAACTAAGTTCAAGGTAGAAGAAGCAGGAAAAAAGTTAATTTTAATAGAAACCAAAGTCAATGATATTGATGACCATTTAACTAATGTAGAAACCAAAGTCAATGATATTGATGAGCGTTTAACTAATGTAGAAACTAAAGTCAATGATATTGATGAGCGTTTAACTAATGTAGAAACTAAAGTCAATGATATTGATGAGCGTTTAACTAATGTAGAAACTAAAGT
>JASJDF010000121.1 GCA_030065715.1 Xenococcaceae cyanobacterium MO_188.B19
GACAGGTTTTTGATAAAATCTTAGAGAAACATTACAAAATATTAACAAAATTACTAAATGAAATTATTAGTAGTAGGTGCTACTGGCACTCTGGGCAGACAAATAGTTCGCCATGCTCTTGACAAAGAACACGAAGTACGCTGTCTAGTTCGTAGCCCTGGAAAAGCATCTTTTCTTAAAGAATGGGGTGCAGAAGTTGTCAAAGGAGACATTTGCCAGAAAGAAACTATTACCCCTGCCCTAGAAGGTATAGACGCAGTAATTGACGCAGCAACCACTAGAATTACAGATACGCTTCGTATTCAAAAAGTTGACTGGGAAGGTAAAGTTAATCTGATCCAAGAAGTGCAAGCTGCTGATATTGACAGATATATCTTTTTCTCAATTCTCAATGCCGAAAAACATCCTGAAGTTCCTTTAATGGATATTAAACACTGTACGGAGCTTTTCTTACAAGAATCGGGATTAAACTATACCACTTTCCGTCTTGCTGGCTTTATGCAAGGTCTAATAGCTCAATATGCTATTCCAATTCTAGAAAATCAGGTAGTTTGGGTAAGTGGAGAAAATACTCCTATTGCCTATATGAATACCCAGGATATTGCTAAATTTGCCGTACGTGCCTTAGAACTCCCCGCTACAGAAAAACAAACTTTCCCTCTAGTAGGAACCAGACCTTGGAATGCGTATGAAATAATTAGACTTTGCGAAAGATTATCACAACAAGAAGCAAGAATTTCTACTGTATCTCTAGCTGTATTACGTTTAATGCGTCGGGTAACTCGTTTCTTTGAATGGGGTCAAAATACAGCAGATCGTTTAACTTTTGCTGAAGTTTTAGCCAGTGGTGAACCTTTAGATGCGGATATGGATCAAGTATATGAAACTTTTGGTATTCCGAAAGAAGAAATAACCACAATGGAAGAGTATATGGGTGAATACTTTACTCGTATCATGAAAAAACTTAAAGAAATTGATTACGAGAAAAATAAAACTAAAAAGCGTAAAAAATCTACTAAACCCTATAGAAATCAGTTTTAAAATAGGTTACTTTTGATGCTTTAATAATGTGAAAAGTATCATAATATTTCAAATTTACATACCAATTTCACCATAATACAAAAATTATAATTTCTCAGGGCGAATCATTATTCGCCCTTATTTATTAACGTGAGCTCGACGAAATTAAAAAACAGCAGAAGGAAGAACAGATAAAGCTTTAGGCTCTAAATCAAAAGAAGGTTTTTGCTGATCGCTTTCTTTTACGGAATTTTCAGTGCCGTAAGTGCAATTATAATGTTTGCAAGGTGGACGAGCATTTTGGGCTTGTTATCAAAGTGCAACTAAATTCTTTCAAAGTAACTCTAGAGTTGCAACAATTTGATCAAATACTGCTTGATAACCAGTCACGTGCTGATCCAAGGTAATCATAATTAATTGATTTTGCTCCCGATGCGATACGATAACACTACGATAAAGCCACATCCCACTCCATTGAAAATCAACTGCTTCCTCTGAAGCCACAAGTTTTTGAGTAACTTCTCCTTCTATCAGAAAAACTCTTCTTTGAACCCATTCCATTGGTGATAGATTGTCAGGATTTTCTCTAATACTAATGGTAAGAGGAGTTACTGCCACAAAATCTTCCTTGTTTTGATAATCAGTGTTTTTCCATACAGAAACACTTTGCTCGAATTCTTCAACTTGATAACCTCTAGGATAAGTAAAACTCAATTTCAATTGTGGATTCTGGTGGGTTAATTTGTTTTGGGTTTGTACTTTTTCAGTTGAAGAAGTGATAGGGGATGAGTTTGTTTGACAGCCAGAAATTAATCCTAGGGTAAGATGGAAGCATATTCCTAGGCTCACAAGGCTAGATTTGCGTTTCATAAATATTCCTAGGTGGTGAAACATATATAAGGATTTTCTGTGACTGCAGTTCCTATATTCTCGCTCAATTTCTTTGGTCTAATAAGAGCGAAAGAAAATACAAGCTAGTACACAGTTAGTTTCACCATTTGAGTCGAAAGCAGCCAAGCATTGTGATAAGCTTTTTTCAACTCCTTCGCTCCAGGCTATAATCCTTTCCTATTCTTGATTTCAGACTTAGCGGAAAAAGTCAGAGCAATTACTGACCTATCGGTTTAGCCTTTTCCACAGAGCCATTATTAATCCCCATAGTTAGACGTAAAGGAATTTTTTGGGGATAAGCTTTTACTACTTGACGATACACACTATAGTTTGTGGGTAAAGTAATAGTCTGACCGTTTTGTTGATAAGTAATATGGTATTTAACCTGCTTTAATAATTCTGGTTTACTCGGTTGTTCGTAATTTCTTTTTTTTCTCACTTCAATTTCGTCTAAAGTCGGTTTGGGAGGAACTTTTGCCCACCATAAACCTTTATCATCTTGATAAACTGCTCCTTCTGGTTTTTGTCCATTGTAGTTAGTCAGAGAAACTGAGGCGAATTCTTCAATACGCCCTCTCTTATCCTCCATAGGGTCATTAGTATAATTGGCTTGCCAAGTTAGGATTGTTTCTGCTGTAGCTTGATAGTTATCAATGGTTTGAGTTCCACAACTAGGAATCACAGTAACGAAAAGGAAGCTGAGAATAATCAAAACTAGTTTGGGAATTTGACGATCAAATTGGGCTAATTTCTGATACATGGTAATTTTACGATTAATCTTTTGTCTGTTTTGACAGAATTGATCCCGTAATTCTATCCTTGCATTGCAAGCTATATTTTGCGAATATAAAGCCTACATGACAAAAAATTAATTTTTGTTAAAATTGAACGGGCTTTCATAAAAAGCCAAATTGTGTAAATATACTGATTGTTTGTCTAAAAATCTGACAATCTTCGGGAAAATACTTAAGGTCATCAATAGTGAGACATCTTTTTTTAGGTTCAGTAATTGTAGGAGCTACTCCGTTACTTTCCAACATGGCAATTGCTACTTCTTGGTTTACTTCTTTCAACGTTAATCCAGTTTTATCAAGTGGAAATTTTGTCTGTACTCAAGTTGATCCTAAAGTAAAAGTATCTGAAGCTTGTCAACAGCCTAAAATCATCTTAGATGCAAAGGGCAAGATAGGTATTCAGCCTGGTATCTTCAACCAAATGACTAATCTGCTAATTCCTCAGTGGGATTTAGTAGATCGACAAGTTCGCAGTATGAACTCCATAGCAAATTCTCAGCTATTTTCTTTTCCACCACAACAGAATGGAGAATTCTTGGGAGTCAGTTTCAGCAGCCCAACATTAGCTCTCAGATCTAGTAATGCACTAGCTTCTAGTTATTCTAGTGACAAATTACAATCATCTAAAAAAGTAGAACCCCAAAAGCCGAATTTTCCTAAATTTTCCCGTAGTAGTTTATCTACTTCTTCCCTTCAAAAAGATAACTCTGCTGCCAAAAAGCTAAATTTTGCTCATCCTGCACCTGATACCAAAAGAGTAGCAAGTTCTTATGGTTGGCGTAGAAGACCCTATAGCGGTCAATATCAATTTCATAGAGGTATTGACTATGGTGCTCCGTTGGGCTCTCCTGTAGTAGCTGCAACCGATGGAATTGTCACGAAAGTGGTTTCTGGTTGTAGAGATTTTCGTAATCGCTGGTGTGGAAATCAGTTTGGAAATTGGGTTGAAATCGATCATGGCAATGGTGCGATCGCGCTTTATGGTCATCTACTTCACCAATCCATCACTGTCAAAGAAGGAATGAAAGTCTGGAAAAATCAAGAGATTGCTCAAGTTGGCAGTTCTGGTTGGTCAACAGGAGCTCATCTTGATTTTCGGGTTAAGGTAAATGGACAATATCAAAACCCTGCTAATTTTGTTAGGTAAATTGTCCTAAAGGATTCCTAACCCTAAAGGGTATATCCGAAGGTGTATCCTTTAGGACACCTTCGGATAAGGATACACCTTCGGATAACCGCTCCGAGACCGAAGGGAATCCTTTAGGGCATATAGTTGCTTGTTAGCAATTAGCAAAAAACCAGTTGATCAACAACTAGGTTCCCTGACTTCTCACTAACAACCAATTGTTACTTTTTCCAAGGTAATTTTGTTCCCATTTCCGTTAATGCGGAAAAAACTAGATACAGGATTAATAAAGCAATTCCCCCAAAAAACATAACTAAATCGTGATCCATAACTAATTTCTCACTAGCAACTAATGACTAATAGGTAAAATATTATCTCCCTAGTTTATTGGGAATTCCCTCACAACCACCAGGAACAGTATTACGGCTTTTTTCGCCACACCAAGCACAAATATAATAACGTTGTTCTCCGCTTAATCTTTTGACGGCTATAAAATTTGCCCTTTCTACTACCATTCCTGTGTATTCTCCTGTTTCATAGTTGGGAATTTGGGTACGACTGCGGGGAGAAGCTATTTCTGGTAAACCATAAAATAATTGTGTTCCTTTTAAATCTGCCCCTGCTAGATTAGCTTCATATAATATAGTGCGAGCCAGATTGGCTTTTACTAAATCTGAGCGACTCAAATTAGTTCTCACCATATTGGCATCACTTAAATCTGTCCAGCGTAAATCTTGAGATGATAAATCTGCTCCTGCTAACATTACCCCCAAATTGATTACTCTAGTACCATATGGTCTATCTTCAGCATAACCACCAGAACCATCAAGCATAGGTCTGCCTAGTCTATTATCTCGTTTTAAAGGCGTTAATAAACGGGATTGAGATAAAAATCGAATTATTTTGGCTTTTCCTACTGCATCAACACTGGATAAAATAGCTGCGGTGCGACCTTCTGCGATCGCCCTTTCTTGGGGCCAATCTTCTAATAATCCTTCATCATTAACAGTAAGATCAGAAATTCCCTGAAAATAAGCATCAATGGTTTGTTGTTGGGTAATGCGATTTTGTTGCATAGTCAAGTCTTTGGAAATGACATACTGCGCCCAAGCTACATAAACCGCTAAGATGGCGATGGATATTTGCCCTAACGCTCCTACCCAATCAGCCCAAGACCCAAATTCATCATACTCAAATTGTTTAAGCCAGTTGCTAACTGTAGAATAAAATTGGAAGTATTTTAACAATACTGCGATCGCAGCAACAAAAGCAATATAACCTAAAATATTCTTTCTCTCTTGGGGGGTCAAAAATTTAGCAATCCATCTCTTAACGGATCTGAGGACTATTCCCAAGGAAAATAGAAAAGACGCGATCGCACCCAATAATCCTAACCAAGATATATCAAACCATAATCCTGTTCCCATGATTACTAAACTGATGATTATGAGTTGAGATTGAGATAAATTGATTCTAGAAATTAGGGACTTTTTAGGGGCGACAAGGGAATTTTTAGGGGGAGTAGTAATAGATTTAGGTGATTCTGGCTCAATATTGGGCGAATCAGTGGCTTTTTGACTATTATGATTCTGATTAGTCGATGATGAGTTTGGTTCTAAGGAAGGAGAATTTTGTCGCTCCGTCATAAGAGTAGATAACTAGATAATTAATTGTTCTGAGTTTGAATTTATTGTAAGCAGATTGTACTAATCATTCTCATAAATCCAATACTCATCACTTTAGACTCATATATCTTTGCCTTTAGCCTTTAGCCTTAACTATTTAATAATTTTGTTGGGAAGCGGTACAGTAACGTATGCAAAAAATGTGTGAATTTTTTGTTACTAAATATACAATTCATGACATAAATGTTATACTAAAAGAAATACAATTTAGTACATTATTTTTTACCACTAAAGAGTGCGCCATGAACAAAAATCGTCAAGAAACCTTGAAAAAAGCAGCCCTCAAATATCGTGAAAGTCTGCGCAAAAGCCTAGAACGTCGTTTAGAAGTAGCTAGAGCGTCAGGTAACGAAAGTCTCATTAGACAGCTAGAAGCAGAAGCTAACTATCTTCACATGAACTAATTCAGTTCTCGAATATGGTGAGATACTTAGCTGATGCCATGGGGTAGGGTGTAGAACAGATAAAAATTGTAATTTCTCTAGTTACTAAGACGAAATCTACTGGTTCTCCACTTAGCTTTTAGAATTGATATCAACGAGTCAGTCTGATTATGTTGCGCTACTTAATACGGATTATTTGTGAATTAAAACCATAGGGAGCACTCATCAACGCTCCTTATTTTTTAATAATTCAAATTATTGTATAAATTTTATTAAGTATTTGAGAAAAACTCATCGATTTCAATAAATAATCATAAACATCATATTGGGAAAAATGCTGCCATTCTGAAGCTGACATTTCATCACAAAGTAACACTACTTTTATTTTACTCAATAGTTCTTGCTCCTGAATTTGCTCTCTAATCATTTCTATACTGACTTCAGGACAATTTTTATCTAAAATGATTAATATTGGTTGTAACAATTGAATTTGATCGGGAGAAATAGAAGAATCTACTAGCCATACTACTTGATATTCTGCTGCAGTAAGTACTTCACAAATAAATGTCGAAATTTCTTCGTCTTGAGTGATTAAAACAATAGTTTTGCTCTTGTTAGCAACTAGATTATTATTGAGCAATTGAACATTTTTTGATTCTTTAATTGGTAAATAAACAGTAAAAACTGAACCTTGATTGACCACAGATTCTACTTCAATATTTCCACCGTGAAGCTCAACTAAATGTTTCGTTAAAGCTAATCCTAACCCAGCACCACCATAAACACGACGACGAGAATAATCTATTTGTTGAAACTTTTTGAAAAGAAGAGGCATTTGTTGTTGAGAGATACCAATTCCTGTATCTTCTATTTGAAAAATAATTTGACTCTCTTCTTTAATTATTTTAAGATCTACTTTGCCTTCTGGCGGAGTAAATTTGATGCCATTTCCTACTATGTTGATTAAAATTTCTTCCAGTCTATTTTTATCTGCACAAATAAAATCGTCTGGAGTGAAATTTTGCCAATCTACATTAAAGTCAATGGATTTATATTGAGCCTCTTGATTTAAAATAGGCAAAATGTTACGCAATAAATCTGGCAAAGAAAATCGACTGATATTTAGCAAATGTTTGCCTGATTCTACTTCCGATAATTCGAGAATATTATTAACTAATTTTAGGAGTTTTTTACCATTATCTTGAATAGTTTTTAAGTACTTCTGTTGTTTGTCAATTGATAAAGATTGATTATATTTTGATGTACAGTGGATCAATGTACCAGATAAACCAATAATACAAGTTAAAGGAGTTTTGAACTCATGACTCATATTATCAATAAATTCATGTTTTGATTGGCTGGCAATTTCTGCTGCTACTAAAGCATCTTTAATTTGATGTGCTTGAGTTTTGACTCTTTCTTCTAATAAACTTTTCTGCCGTTGTAGTAATTTACGAGAACGATCTTGGTTAATTGTGAATCCAATATAATTAGCAATATCTCGTAAAAATTCGGTTTCACTAGGATTCCATTGTCTAGTGTTCAAGCATTGATGAGCAATCAGAAATCCCCATAGTTTATGCTTAAGATTAATTGGAGTTACTACTTTAGATTTTACTTGTATTTTGTCCATTAAATTTTTAAGACAAGGATCGATAGTAGAACTAGATTGGACATCATCAACAATTAAACTAAAACCTTGACGATATTTACTATGACCTCTGGAAGATTCTTTTAAGCAAGTTTCATTACTAAAGTTTAGGACAGAATCAATTAATTCAGAAGACTTTGCCTCATAAGTGACAGTATCAATATTAATAAAATTAGAATTTATGTCTTGTAATGGAGCATCTAACTGATAGATTACCAGACGATCTATTTGTAGCAATACCAAAACTCGATCAATTGTCATTTGAATAATATCTAGTACATCAAATTTTAGCTCTATTTGATTCTGAATTTGATCGATAATCTGTTGGGATTCTAATTGATAATTAGACATTTTTTTTGCTGTTATTATATCCAAACAACAATAATTACTATTTTGGGGAAATAAAATTTTTTGCTGATAATCTCTTTCCGAATCAAGAATTTTAGTCAATTGATTTGTAAAGAATTCTAAATAATCAAAACCACCCTTTGTATAATTATTAAGATTCAATGCTAAATATTTAATAATATTTGAGTTTTTTTGACATAGATTTTTCAATCCAGATATATAATCAGCAATAGTTACGGGATCAAAAGTAATCTGAGTTTGATAGTCTTGAGTTGATGATTGCCACAAACCTGACAATAAAGAACTAAATTGTGGTGTAATTAGTAAAGAGAAATTTTCGCTTTGTAAGTTCTGTTGAATATTCTTTGCTGAATCTTCTTCTGCCAAGTGCAATAACTCTTTTTCCGTCACTAAAAAAGCGTGATCTTGCAACATTTTTCCTGTTTCACGCCATAAAGAACGTAATTTTAAGAAAACATTAATGTTAGTCGTCTGTCTGAAAATAGGAAATTGGGATTGAGCAGACATTATCCTCAGTTCGGCAAATTGTACAATTAAAACCTCTTATAACTAAGCATCTCTCATCTTTATGGTCTTCATTAAAACTGTAATTATTTCTCAAGATTAGATATTGACTATGCACAAAATAGCTGCAACTCCTGGAGGTTGGAATCCTAACACAGAAGGAGTTATTTTTATTGAACAAAACCCTGCACCTATTGTTTTTATTACTGCTGCGGATACAGAAATTCAAACTCTAGCAATAGCAATTAACAATTTACCTCAAAATTTTTATACTATTAGAGTAGTTAATCTATTACAGCTACAACAACAACTAAGTATTGATACTTATATAGAAACAGTATTATCAAAAGCCGAAATAATCATTCTCCGTCTTTTGGGAGGATATACTTATTGGTCTTATGGTTTAGAAAGAATTAAAGAAACAGTAGAAAATTCTAAGATTAAGTTATTTGTCTTACCAGGTGATGATGTTCCTGATTTGGATTTAATTAGTCATTCTAATATTAACTTGTCTTTTGTAGATCGGCTATGGCATTACTGTATTGAAGGAGGAGTAGAAAACTATATCAATGGGTTACTATATGTTTCTGATGTTTGTTGGCAAACTAATTATAGTCCTAACTCACCTCAATCTATTCCCCGTATTGGATTATATAAAGAAAATAATCTTTTAAATCGAAACAGTGATCAAGACAAGAAATCTGTGGGAATTATTTTCTATCGCTCTCATTATTTATCAGGAAATACTTTGCCTATAGATGCCATGATTCAGGCTCTGCTTGAAAGAAACATCAATCCGATTGCTATATTTATTTCATCTCTTCGAGATATAGAAGTTCAAGAAAAGCTTTTAAGTATTAGTCAAAAAAATTCTTTACAAGTTTTACTTAATACTACCAGTTTTTCTCTGGCTAAAATTGGTGAAGAAGCAGCTACAAAGTTATGGAATGAATTAGATGTTCCTGTGTTACAAGTAATTCTTAGTACTAGTACTGAATCCCAATGGAAATCTAGTTGGATGGGTTTAACTCCTAGGGATGTTGCAATGAATGTTGCTTTACCAGAAGTAGATGGAAGAATTATTACTCGTGCTATTTCTTTTAAGTCAGTAAAACAGAGACAAGAGCAATTAGAAACTGATGTTGTAATTTATCAACCATTACTAGATAGAGTTAACTTTATTAGCGATCTTACAAAAAATTTAGTAACTCTTAAGACTACCCCAGTTGCAGACAAAAAAGTAGCTCTTATACTTGCTAACTATCCCAATAAAGATGGCAGACTAGCTAATGGAGTTGGGTTAGATACTCCTGCTAGCTGTATTAATATTTTGCAAGCCTTAGAGAAAGCTGGTTATCAAATTACAGACAGACCTAATACAGGAGATGATTTAATTAAACTCTTAACCACAGGAGTTACTAATGATTTAGAAAGCAGAAATAATCGCAAAGTATATCAAAGTCTATCTTTAGGAGAATACAAACAATACTTTAATACTTTGCCCAAAGAAGTACAAGAAGCTATTATTATTCGTTGGGGAGATATTCATTTATCATTGAACATTGATCATTTAACATTTGCTATCCCTGGTATTCAATTAGGAAACATCTTTATTGGTATTCAACCATCGAGGGGCTATGATTTAGACCCAAGTTTAAACTATCACGCACCAGACTTAGAACCAACCCATAATTATTTAGCCTATTACTATTGGTTAAGAGAGAAGTTTCAAGCCCAAGCAATAATTCATGTGGGTAAACACGGTAACTTAGAATGGTTACCAGGAAAAAGCCTGGCTTTATCAGAAAACTGTTATCCAGAAATTGCTCTACAAACTATTCCTAATATCTATCCCTTTATAGTTAATGATCCAGGAGAAGGTTCTCAAGCAAAAAGACGTTCTCATGCAGTAATTATCGATCATCTTACACCGCCATTAACCCGTGCTGAACTGTACGGAGGATTGGAAAAACTAGAAGCTTTGATCGATGAATACTACGAAGCACAAACCCTCGATCCTTCCCGTTTAAAAACCATCCAACAGCGCATTAGTAAACTGGTAAAACAAGAAAACTTAGATCAAGAATTAGGAATAAAAGACACAGAATCAATTACCGAATTTCTCACTCTTGCTGATGGCTATCTCTGCGAACTAAAAGAAGCACAAATAAGAGATGGATTACATATATTCGGACAATGTCCCCAAAATAAACAACTGAGAGACTTAATCATCGCGATCGCGAGATTCTCTAGTATAGATCATCCAGGTATTACTGAAGCAATAAGCAAAGATTTAGGATTGGAGACTGGCAGACTAGAAGAAGCGAAAACCATATTAAATAAAGATTCTTTTACTGAAAAACTCTCAGCACTTCAACTCTCAGAAAAAACCTTTGCGTCTTTGCGTCTCTGCGTGCAAAAAATCCGCAATCAAGGAGATCTAACACAAATACTCGAAACCATTGCAGCCGAATTAATCGATAACCTATTATCAAAAACAATTAACAATCAAAATGGGTCGCGGTATCCTTTAGGACAATTAACAATCAACAAAAAACTAACCTGGATCAGAACTCAACTATTACCATCCCTCAAACAAACCGATCAAGAAATAACCAATCTGCTCCGCGCCTTAGAAGGAAAATACATATCCAGTGGTGCATCAGGCGCACCTACCAGAGGCAGACCCGAAGTATTACCCACAGGAAGAAACTTTTACTCGGTAGATATTCGCGCCATTCCCACAGAAACTGCGTGGGAAGTAGGAAGTAAAGCAGCATCCGCTTTAGTCGAAAGATATACTCAAGATAATGGAGAATATCCCCAAAATATCGCTATATCCATTTGGGGAACATCTACTATGCGTACAGGAGGAGATGATATTGCTCAAGTAATGGCACTTATGGGAGTACGCCCTATTTGGGATAGTTTATCTCGTAGAGTTGTTGACTTTGAAATCCTTGATGAGTCTGCCCTTAGTTTTCCTCGCGTTGATGTGACTGTTAGGGTGTCAGGCTTTTTTCGCGACTCTTTCCCCAATATACTTAATTTATTAAATAAAATCACACAAGCAGTAGCAAATTTACCAGAACCCAAAGAAATTAATCCCCTCGCAACAAAAGTTAAGGAAGAAACTCAATACTGGGAACAGCAAGGCTTAGAAACAGACACTGCTAAACAAAGAGCCAGCTATCGTATCTTTGGCTCAAAACCAGGGGCTTATGGTGCGGGATTACAAGGCTTAATTGAATCTCAAAATTGGCAAGATGAAACCGACTTGGCAAAAGCCTATATTAACTGGAGTTCCTATGCTTATGATGCTCAAGGAAAAGGACATTCTGCATCAGAATCTTTTTCCCAAAGACTGGAACAACTACAAGTAGTCCTGCAAAATCAAGACAACCGCGAACACGATTTATTAGATTCTGACGACTATTACCAATTCCAAGGAGGGTTAACCGCAGCGGTAAAAAGTTTAACTGGTAAAAATCCCGAAGTTTATTTTGGTGATAATTCCCTCCCCAATAATCCTAAAGTTAGAAAATTAACTGAAGAAATTGCTAGAGTTTACCGCTCTCGTGTCATCAATCCTAAATGGATTAAGGGAGTCATGCGTCATGGCTATAAAGGTGCTTTTGAAATAGCAGCAACTGTTGACTATTTATTTGCTTATGATGCTACTACGAATTCTGTCCAAGGTTATATGTATCAAGGAGTAGCAGAAGCTTATATTTTTGATCAAACTGTACAACAGTTTATTAAAGATAAAAATCCTTGGGCTTTGCGAGATATAGCAGAAAGATTACTCGAAGCAAATCAAAGAGGAATGTGGCAGGAAGTTAGTAATCATATATTGGATGAATTAAAAGCAATTGCTAATGAAGCAGAAGGAGAAATTGAAGGGATAAATTATTGAACTATAAAAAATTAGCCCCTCATTGTGCAATGAGGGGCTAGAAAGTATAAATTGTTAAACTTTCTTTTATCCTAATATTCCTTATAGTGCGTTACCGCGAGGTAAGACTTCTTCAGGGAATTCAAAGTTTTCGTGGGGTTGGTCTTGAGTAGCCATCCAAGCTCTGAGACCTTCATTCAACAGAATGTTTTTAGTGTAGAAAGTCTCAAACTCAGGGTCTTCTGCTGCTCTCAATTCTTGAGATACAAAGTCATAAGCCCGTAAGTTTAGAGCAATTCCGATAATACCGATAGATGCCATCCATAACCCTGTTACAGGTACAAATAGCATGAAGAAGTGCAACCAACGTTTGTTGGAGAAAGCAAT
>JASJDF010000122.1 GCA_030065715.1 Xenococcaceae cyanobacterium MO_188.B19
GGGGGCAAGGGAGATGAAAATTGACCGTCATGGTCGGGCTAAAATTCTCACCCAGTACGAAATCCAACTGTTGTTTAACGAAGGATTTACCCTAAATGCTGTCCGAGATCGTACCCTGTTCTCTATCTGTCTCTACACTGCTTGTCGCATTAATGAATGCGTTACTCTCCATACCAAAGACTTGTACGATACTAGAAATCGTGTACGCTCCAACTTACTGATTCGCAAGTGCCATACTAAGGGAAAGTTGGCAACCCGTACTATTCCTATCCTTGAAGATTTAAAAGTTCTCCTCAAGCAATACAAACCACCACAACCTAAAGGCTATCTATTTCCAGGGAGGCATGGGCGAGGTCATCTACGCACCAATTCGGCGGATTGGATTTTACGACAAGCTTGTGACAGAGTAGGGATCGAAGGAGTAAGCAGCCATAGCTTTCGTCGTACCGCCCTGACTCAGATGAGTAATGCGGGAATTCCCATCAGAGTCATCCAAGAAATTTCAGGACATCGTACCTTAGATGAACTCTATAAATATCTAGAGGTTCGCTCAGACCAAGTGAGAGGAGCGATCGCTTCTTTAGCAATGTTAACTCCTGTAGCAAATGACTTAAAAAATCATGGGGGTCTAACGGAAGATATCTCTAGTGACTTTGACCAGCTAATAAATTAATAAAACACCTGACAGGAATCATAGAGAAATATAGACAGTATTAGTATTAAGTTATCGGGCGCGAAGTATGGTGGTTATCGTTAGGTTGACTAAAAGTTCTACTGGGGAAAACCCTTATATTACCCAGTAGCCAAAACTCCTGTAAACAAAGCCGAAAATGGCAATTTTAAGGCGATCGCTAAATGCGGGATGGGGCTTGGGTTTAAGCAGTTAGATTGAATTATAAACTGGGGTGGAGAAGAGGATAAAAAACGACAATTCAGATCGCGTTTTAGGAAACACGATTTCCAATTACGAGGATTTATTGGTACACTTTTAACCATCATTAAGCTTTTAAGAAACAATGTTTTCCAAAAGAAGTACTTCGATTTTTTCTCTACTATTTTTTGTTTCTATAGGTTCTCAACTCGCGAAAGCTCAACATATGCACGAGCTACCAGATTTAACTGATGTACCCGATCCTTCAATAGACTTGCGCGATCATCCTACTAGGAATTTATCGGATATTCGGGAAGAATTTTTAGATGAGTCAAAAGTAAGATTGCGTGATTGCAGTCGTGGCACTTCAGGTAATTTTGAGTACAACAACGTTAAATATCCTTGCGTTCCCATAGATTCAAATTCCAACCCCGATTTGGGTCAAAATGAAGATAAACGCCAAAGTGCTTCAGCCTACTATAATCGCGGTGTTATTTATGGAGAATCAGGGCAGAAAGAAAAAGCTTTAGCTGATTTTAATCAGGCTATTTCTTTAAATCCAAGTCATGCTAAGGCTTACTATAATCGTGGTGTTATTTACTACCAATCAGGACAAAAAGAGAAGGCACTAACTGATTTTAACCAAGCTATTAAGCTTAATACCGACTATGCTGAACCTTACTATAATCGTGGTGTTATTTACTACCAATCAGGACAAAAAGAGAAGGCACTAGCTGATTTTAACCAAGCTATTAAGCTTAATACTGACTATGCTGAACCTTACTACAATCGCGGTGTTGTTTATTACCAATCAGGACAAAAAGAGAAGGCACTAACTGATTTTAACCAAGCTATTAAGCTTAACACTGACTATGCTGAAGCCTACTACAATCGCGGTCTTATTTACGCAGAGTCAGGACAAAAAGAGAAGGCACTAGCTGATTTTAGTCAAGCTATTAGTAGCCAAAATATTAAACTTCATCCTATCTTGGCTTTAGCTTACTTTAATCGAGGTATTATTTATGGAGAATCAGAACAAAAAAAACAGGCATTAGCCGATTTTAACCAAGCTATTAAGCTTGGTATTAATAATGCTGAAGCCTACTACAATCGCGGTATTATTTACTACCAATCAGGACAAAAAGAAAAAGCACTATCTGATTATAATCAAGCTATTACAATCAATCCAAATTATGCTGAAGTTTACTATAATCGTGGTGTTCTTTACAACAAATTAGGGCAAAAAGAAAAAGCAATAGTTGATTACAATCAAGCCATCAACCTTAATCCTAATAATGCTGGAGCTTACTATAATCGTGGTCTTATTTACAACGAATTAGGGCAAAAAGAAAAAGCAATAGTTGATTTTAAGCAAGCTATCCAGCTTGATCTCAACCATGCTTCAGTTTATATGAATCGTGGTCTTATTTACAACAAATTAGGACAAAAAGAAAAAGCAATAGTTGATTTTAACAAAGCTATCCAGCTTAATCCTAACCATGTTTTAGCTTATATGAATCGCGGTCTTATTTACAACGAATTAGGACAAAAAGAAAAAGCTTTATCCGATTATGAACGAGCTATTTCTTTGAATCCAAATCTCGCTGAAGTTTATGTAAATCGAGGTGTTATTTATGGCAAATTAGAGCAGAAAAAAAGAGCTTTAGCTGATTTTAATGAGGCTATTTCTTTGGATCCAAATCTTGCTCAAGCTTACTATAATCGTGGTATTATTTACGAGCAAACAGAACGAAAAGAAAAAGCTTTGGCTGATTACAGTCAAGCTATTACAATCAATCCAAATTATGATAAAAGTTATGCTAATCGTGCTTTTCTTTATGAGGAATTAGGACAAAAAGAAAAGGCTTTAGTCGATTACAATCAAGCTATTTTTTTAAACCCAAATTTTGCTCAACATTACCATAACCGTGGTATTATTTACTATGAATTAGGACAAAAAGAAAAGGCTTTAGTTGATTTCAATCAAGCTGTTACAATCAATCCAAATCTTGCTGAAGCTTATGTAACCCGTGGTATTTTTTATGACGAATCAGGACAAAAAGAAAGAGCTTTAGCTGATTACAATCAAGCTATTACAATCAATCCAAATTTTATTAAAGCTTATGTAAATCGTGGTGTTATTTACTACCGATCCAATAATATTTCTCAATTTAAAAAAGATTTTGAACAAGCTGCTAGTTTGTTTCAGCAGCAAGGAAATATTAAAGAATACAAAGAAATACAACGTTTTTTACAGGAGGAGGAATAAAATAATTTTAAATTAAATATCAGGTTTACCATCGACAAAATACAACGTCTTCTTTGCCCTAGTAATAGCAACGTAAACCAGGTTAGTTTCTTGCTCTTTCTGGGCATCATTAGCTTTCTTGCCAGTGTAAGGTAATTTGCCAGAGTCTAAGATATAGACGGTGTTAGCTTCATCGCCCTTAGCCCTATGGATCGTAGATAAAATAACACAATTGTTATCGTTATCATCAAATAAATCCAGAATTTTTGCTTTAAATCTTCCTAAATCATAAATACAGTCTTCTAGTACAAAAGCTCGGTATAAAAAATCTAGTGATTCGTAAACATCCTGAAAATCTCTGGCTTCTAACTCTGCTCCATTTTCCTTTAAAAACTGAATTCTTCCCTGGCAATAATCACTCATACGAATATGCCAAACCATAGGAAAATCTGTAGGAGATTCGATGAATCTTTCAATAAATTCGAGAAGATATTTAGCTACATTCTTGCCTCTAACCTTGGCTCTTTTACCTTGAATAATTAACGATAAACAGCGACTAATCAGAGGAGCATTTAAGCGACTTAAAATTAAATGACCTGGTTTAACTAATTTATTAACTTGTTCACTCTTAATTTCTTTTACTTCTCCTTGAATTGCGAAAGGTGCAGGTTTAATATCGACTAATTTCTGAGCTTCTTTGAGAATTTTCTTGCCACAGCGATAACAAATTGGCAGTTGAAATTTTTGGCATTTGATGAGGAATTGTAGCGTTGTCCAGCTATCAATGCCCGATCCTGTAAAGCCGTAGACCGACTGGTGCTTATCCCCGACACAAATAAAAGTAGCTCCTCTATTTACCATGCTTTGGTACAGGCGTATTTGACATAAATTTACGTCTTGAACCTCGTCAACCAACACGAAATCATACCTGGGTGGTTTTATGTTCCAAATATGAGGTAAATAGAGCATATCCCCATAATCAATTTCCCCACGTTTTGCTAGTTGTTCGTCTTTTTTTAATATCCATCTAAGGCAACGATAAAGCCAATATCGTTCTAATTGAGTAATCTTGTTAAAACCAAATTTTTCTCTTATTGCGTCTAATTCATTATCAGTTTGAGCAAAGTTATTCCTTGCCAAATCTACTAATTTTCGCAAATTCCTGAGAAATTCTGCCCGTCGTTGCTTGGCATCAAACCCAGCATTAAAGATTAACTTAGGCAAATCACTTTCGGCAACTGATATTTTCTCGATAGCTTCATTAGCCAGTTTAGGAATTTTTAAGCTGTTAGTTTCTCTTAGAAGTGGTAAGTGCTTTCTCAGTAATTTATAGCCCATACTATGCGAGGTTCTGACTTCACATTGACGAGGGATTCTTTCTCTGGTTTTTAGTTCTTGGGCGATGTGTTTATTAAAGGCTAAAAGTAGGATATTATAGTGAGGATTCTGATTAAGTAATGAAGCCACAACCGCTTCTAATACAGTTGTTTTACCGCTACCAGCTTTAGCCTCTATAAGCAAATGTTTACCTGTTTCTAGATTATCAAAAACTTGGGTTTGATAGTCACTCCAGGGTAATATATCTCGGTAATTCTCGACCCAATTATTCATCTTTATTTTGCATACTTGTTGAAAGTTTATTTGTTAAAGAGAATTTCAACATAGAGTTGAGTGTAGCCCAATAAGTAAAGGATTGCTACTAGGAAAAGAAAGATTTAACCTTTGGAGGTATAGCCAATATTCAGTAAATGTTAGCAGCTAATCAATCAACTGACTGTTTACTTTTCCAAGTAGAAAAAAGCTTTAATCTTTGCATCCCACAAGCCATCTATAAGAGAAAATATATCAAACAAACTTAATACTAAGCTGCTCAGATTTAACAGTCTTAGCTTCAACACTACTCATCTTACCCAAGCCAAAAACTTTGACATCTCGCAACCAATCTAAGAAAGATTGAAAAGCTGATCGTTGTTTATTATCAGTGTATGATTCTATATCAAACAGAGATAATTGAAAAACCTCGCCTTCAGGAAATAAACTAATCATTAACTCCTGAAGTTTCTCTAATTGCTTCTTGAATTGAGCCAGGATTCCTTCTGCTAATGTTTCCCTAATTAAAATGTTGAGATAGTTAATGCTCTGCTTGAGGTTACTGATAGATTTTTTGGAATTACTTTTGCTATTGAATATCTGGTATAAAGGCTTGGTTACTTTCTTAAGTAATTGGTAGAAGCCATAGATACCATAAGGACTATTCTTACGAGCATTTAGCTTTTGAACTTCTAATGAGATTTCTTTGAAACCCAATACCAAGACTTTAAAATCTGGGAATTTGGTAGTTTTTAACTCTGTATCAAAATCTACTTTCTTTGAAGTATTATTCATGATTAAATTAATGTTCTTTCTGTTGCGCTCTCATAAAAATAATCATAACATATATTTGGCGATCGCGCTAATAATTTTGTATATAAATGTTAAGATTGTTCTTGAAAAGATAAATGTTATTTGTCCTGAAAAATAGTATAATATTTAATATTAGCAGCATTAACTAAAAGATGCCCAAGGCTCAACAAAAAACTAAGACTGAAACTAAATCTAAAACAGAACCTCCCCAAAAAATACCATTTTTGAACGGGAAAAAGCTCAGGAAAGCCGATAATTATCCTCCTGAAACAATCTTCTTGTATGAGGTTGATTATAAGAAATTAATGGAGGAGAAAAAGAAAACCAAAAATGTGCCTCCAAGTCGATTAGACGAGGCTGCAAGGAACATAGTCAAATATAGAAAGTTACATGCAGAAGCAATTCGAGAGAGACAAATGGATGATTTGCTCTCTCAAGCCGATAAAATCGTCTTTGGACTTAAAACCCCGCGCAGGGTTAAGAGAAAAATCAAGACGAGAGAGGATTTTTACAGGTTAGTTCCATTTAGAAATGGTTACATTGCCAGAACTAAGAAAAATCATCGACCAGGAACAATATTCATCACCTTGGGTGAATACAATGCCTTGATGGAAGGTTATGAAAAAGGTGAAGTCCCTGGTTATTTGTTGGATGACGTTGCCAGAAACTTGATCGGAAGACGAGAACCTGATGATATCGAAGCGATCGCGGAATACCAGAGAAAGAATCCCCCACCAGAACCCAAACCAAAGAAGAAGAAGAAAGCGGAGGATTCACGCCTGTTCCCAGTAGTTAATGACAAAAGGATTTGGGATAGCGAGATTAAGAATTATAAGCCAGAGGAAATACTGTGGTTAACGGGGAAAGAATTAAACATAGTTTGGGAAGCGGACTTTGGGAGAAAGGGATTTCAAGCACTTTTAGAAGTGGTGAAAAACTATAAATTGCCACTGGTAGATGGACGCAGAATACCCAAGAGTAAGATCTCAGAATATCCAGCAGAAAAAGTTGAATATGTGAGGATGAAGGCATATATCGAAGATAAGATGCCTATTCCTTCTGTAGAAGAGGTTATTACTCAGCAAGAATCCAACATTAAAGCCTTAGCTAAAGATATAGCCCAAGAAACAGCACAACGATTTGTTAAAGAGATAATTCCTGAATCTTTGTCACGGCACTTGTCCCCTGAACAGATTGAGGTTCAAAAACAGGATTTTGCCTATGGTTTATCTGAGAGTCTTAAAAAGCAACTTTATTGGGAATTGAGCCAGGCTAGAGTTGAGGCTAAGAATCGTTAATAGTTTTAGTCTTTTCGGCTCTTCCACGAATCTTGTGCTGAACTCTCGCGATTTAAGGTGTACTCTCTAATGATTTCAAAACTTGAGAAATTGCTTGAGCTTCAGCGGTATTCTTTTCAAGAATATATAATTGTTGCGCTTTTTTAAAGTTAGTTATAGCTGCTTTTTTGTTGCCCAGTTTTCTGTGCACCAAACCTGTATTAGAGAGGGTTTTGGCGTTATTAGGATTGAGAGAAATAGATTGATTAAAATTATCTAAAGCTAAGTCCAATTTTCCTTGTTCATAGTACAATTTTCCTAAATTACTGTAGGCGGCGTCATTATTAGGATTAAGAGCGATAGCTTGATTAAGATCAGCCCAAGCTAATTTGACTTTTCCTCGTTTAGCGTAAAGAGTCCCTCGATGTTGGTAAGCTTGATCATCATTAGGATTGAGAGCGATAGCTTGATTGTAATTCGCTTTGGCTAATTCCAGTTTTCCTTGCTGATAGTAAAGATTACCTCGATTGCGGTAATCTTTAGCTTTTTGGGAATCAGGAGTTGACTGCTGGAGAGGTAATTTGTCCTCGGATTGGTCTACTGAAACTTGTGGTGTATTGTCATCAATAACCTGAATTTCAGCAGTGCAAGCAGAGATACTCACAAGAAATACTGAAAGAAGGACATTACGATAACTTTGGGAAAAAGACATTGTTTACTTGTGGTGATGACTTAATCTAATTAAAAATTCTCTTTTATAATAAAGTGGAATAGATAAATAATCGAAAACATTTTCTACTTGGAAAAAACAATAACACTTTGACTCGAAGCCAATAGTTAAATATTTATTTTTCCAGCAGCATACTTAAGTTATTGTGCTAGACTCAATAGCTTCCAATTCAATCAATATTAAATCGAAAGCTAAATTCTGGGTAGCTTTTTTCTTAATAGCTTTATCTACTTTAGTAATAACTTTTCTAGCTATTTTATTTGTATTAATAGTTACTTCTTAAAAATTATAAAGCAGAAACTAACTGCGGTAAAAATAAAAGCAGTCAAGCTAGATAAAGGATCAAAATTAAATCCCGTAAAAATTGAAGGAGAGGGTAAAACCGACCTAGAGTGGTTTAGAATTAAAACCACAAATAAGTTATTAGCAGTATGAGTACCAATTGCTAGTTCTAAAGAATTATCTTTGATAGTTATAAAAGCAAAAAATATGCCAAATAAAAAATAGAAAGTAGCCATTAAAAAGAAATTTGACTGAGCCTCTGGATTAAATAGATGAAGAAGCATAAATAAGACAGAAGACCCAAAAATAGGAATCAATGAATTGTTAGTTTTTAAAGCCAATGTCTGCATTAAATAGCCTCGAAAAAATAATTCTTCAGCACTTGCTTGAATGGGAGTTAGCACTAAGGCAACAGGCAAAAAAACTAAAAAACTATTTAGTTTAAAAGTAAGCTCATAATTACTAGAAGATAAGAGCATTGCCACACCACTAGTTACAGAAACAAGGAAAAAATAAAGTCCAAATCCTTGAAAAATGCGTTTCCATCTGATTTGTTTATTCGGAGTTATCAATGTTATTATGTGACGTTGATGTAGAAAGCGAACTGCAATATACAAGCCAATTAAAAGAGAAATTAAGATAAAATTTATCACCAGGTAGCTTATTAAAGGTGCTACTCCTTCTAACTGAAGTGTTTCAGGATTAAGGTTGGTAGCTGGATCGTTATCGAGAGTCAGCATAATACTTAAAACTGAAAAAGGAATTACACCGATAATTTGATAGAAAAATAATATTACAAGAAAAGAAATAAAATATCGCCACCAAGAATTTTTTCCTTTTTTACCAAGTGATAGATATTGACCAGACATTTTTACTCCTAAAATAAAAATTTTAAAATTATTTCAATTAAATATCAGGTTTACCATCGACAAAATACAGGGTTTTCTTTGCCCTAGTAATAGCAACGTAAACCAGATTGGTTTCTTGCTCTTTCTGGGCATCATTGTTATTTTTAGTAGCGTAAGGTAATTTGCCAGAGTCTAAAATGTAAATTGTGTTCGCTTCATCGCCCTTAGCCCTATGAATGGTCGATAGGATAACACAATTTTTATCATTATCATCAAATAAATCCAGAATTTTAGCTTTGAATCTTTCTAAATCATAAATACAGTCTTCCAAGACAAAAGCTCGGTATAAAAAGTCTAGTGATTCGTAAACATCTTGAAAATCTCTGGCTTCTAATTCTGCTCCATTTTCTTTCAAAAACTTAATTCGTCCCTGACAATAATCAGTCATACGAATGTGCCAAACCATAGGAAAATCTGTTGGAGATTCAATAAATCTTTCAATAAATTCGAGAAGATATTTGGCTACATTCTTACCCCTAACTTTGGCTCTTTTGCCTTGAATAATTAACGATAAACAACGGCTAATCAGAGGAGCATTTAAGCGACTTAAAATTAAATGACCTGGTTTAACTAATTTATTAACTTGTTCGCTCTTAATCTCTTTAACTTCTCCTTGAATTGCCAAGGGTGCAGCTTTGATATCGACTAATTTCCGAGCTTCTTTGAGAATTTTCTTGCCACAGCGATAACAAATTGGCAGTTGAAACTTCTGGCATTTGATGAGGAATTGTAGCGTTGTCCAGCTATCAATGCCACTACCAGTAAAGCCGTAGACCGACTGGTGCTTATCCCCGACACCAATAAAAGTAGCTCCTCTATCTACCAAGCTTTTATACAGTCTAATTTGAGCGGTATTTACGTCTTGAACCTCATCAACGAGTATGAAATGATACTTGGGTGGTTTAATGTTCCAAACATGAGGAAGATAGAGCATATCTCCATAATCAATTTCCCCACGTTTGGCTAGTTGTTCGTCTTTTTTCAATATCCATCTAAGGCAACGATAAAGCCAATATCGTTCTAATTGAGTAATCTTGTTAAAACCAAATTTTTCTCTTATTGCATCCAGTTCATTATCAGTATTAGCAAAGTTATTCCTTGCCAAATCCACTAATTTTCGCAAATTCCTGAGAAATTCTGATCTTCTTTGTTTAGCCTCAAACCCAGCATTAAAGATTAACTTTGGCAAATCACTTTCAGCTTCGGATATTTTTTCGATAGCTTCGTTGGCAAGTTTTGGGATTTTTAAACTATTAGTTTCTCTTAGAAGTGGTAAGTGCTTTCTGAGCAATTTGTAGCCCATACTATGAGAAGTTCTGACTTCACATTCACGAGGGATTCTTTCTCTAGTTTTTAGTTCTGTTGCGATGTGTTTATTAAAGGCTAAAAGTAGGATATTATAGTGAGGATTCTGATTTAATAATGTAGCGACAATACCTTCGAGTAACGTGGTTTTGCCTGAACCAGCACGCGCGTGTATAAGCAAATGTTTCCCTGTTTCTAGATTGTCAAAAACTTGAGTTTGATAATCACTCCAGGGTAATATATCTCGGTAATTCTCGACCCAATTATTCATTTTTATTTTGGCATAATTGCTGAAAGTTTATTTGTTAAAGAGAATTTCAACATATAGTTGAGTGTAGCCCGATAAGTAAAGGATTGCTACTGGGAAAAGAAAGATTTAACCTTTGGAGTTATAGGCAATATTTAGTAAATGTTAGCAGCTAATCAATTAAATCATTGTCATAAACCCAAGATTATGATTTGCTTATTTCTTCTAATTCAAGAGTTACAATAGTTTTTAAAGTATTTAATTTTTTAAGACGGTAATATTTTTTCTTGAAAATTAAGTTCATAATAATTCCAGATAAAATAATACCATTTCTTTTATACATCGTGAATAAAAAAAATGGGAAAATTACGACATAAAATATAGTTCGGACAACAAAGTAATTTAAAATAAAACCATATATAATATATTCAGTAAAAAACACTAAAATTTCAGCATCATAAAAAAAAGAATTAAGTGTCGAAATATTTTTATTACAATATTCAATAATTTGATTCTTGTCTAAATCATCATCAAATTCTAATTCTGCAAAAAGACCATCCAAAGAAATTTTGCCAGTAGAGTATAGTTCGATTAAACGAGAGGTATTTTTCATTTTTCCTATGATTGTTGCTTGAAAAAATAAATAATTACTTTTAGGTTCAGAGCAAACGGGGATTTTCCCGTTTCACCTAGATCCAATGTATCGGGATTACGATAACACAACTACTGCAATACGAAGTATTGAAAAACTTCTAAGCACAAAAACTATAAGCTTCTGGAAGAAGTGCTTGTATATCAATCTTTTTACTTACAACGATATCGTCATTAATTTTGGCTAGGAAATAAACGTTACACCACCCAAGATAAATATCGAGCCACATAGTTATTATTTTGGGTTCAAGAATAGAATAATATCCTTTTCTATGTTTATGATATTCTTCTATGGCTTGTTCTCTAATTTCCTCAAAATCTGGATTTGGAAGTGAAATACAACAAGCAGGAACGGAGATTTTTCTTAGGGCTAAATCTTTGGCATCTTGCCCCTCCGAATCAAAAATAGCCAGGGTACGAAATTCTTTAAATTCAAGAGTTTCGTCTTTATGATAATGAATCATCGACAATTCAAACATATTTTTAAGTTTACTATTTATTGTTAGCTAATTAGCTGATTACTTATTGTTTTTACTTAGATTCAAAATCGGGACAATTTTCTTTACCGTAGGAATTAACGGCGCAAACCAAATAATTTCCATTGTAGGATTTTCCATGATAATAAACGCAATTTGAGCAAGGAGCAGTAAAAAGATTAATGCAATGTTTTTTTAAATCTTCTAATCTTTGAATAGAGCAAAATTTATTCTTAAAAAATAAATTAAGAACAGAAGAAAAAATTAAGGGAGTAATGGTATTTACCCATACCAGATAAATCAATAAAAAAATCCAGCAACTTGAGAAAAAATGCAGGTCAATGGCAAATTTATTTTGGATGAAAATATTAATAAATTCGTAAAATGTAGCCAAGATAAAAATCTCGCTTATAGCATAATATAATCCCGATTTTTCCAAAGAAGAATCAATGCTTGAAATCTGCCGACTGCAATACTCGATGATTTGGTTATTGTCTAAACTACAGCCAGATTCTAATTCTGCAAAAAGACCATCTAAAGAAATTTTGCCATTAGAATATAGCTCGATTAAGTCACAAGTATTTCCCATGTCCACTATTAAAGTCCATAATTGAATATTACTATAAACAAAGTCTTTATTTTGGGCTAAACAATTAAGTGATTATTTACTTTTTCAAGTAGAAAAAGCTTTAACCTTTGCATCCTACAAGCCATCTAAAAGAGCAAATGTTCTAATACATACCACCAAAACTAATAGAAAATTGCTCAACTTTAACAGTCTTAGCCTTAACATTACTAACCTTGCCCAAGCCAAAAACTTTGACATCTCGTAACCAATCTAAGAAAGATTGAAAAGCAGTACCTTGTTTTATTTTGATATGCTCTTCCACATCAAACAAGGATAATTGGAACCCCTCATCAACAGGAAACAAACTAATCATTAACTCCTGAAGCTTCTCTAATTGTTTCTTAAATTGAGCCAAACCTTCTGCTAAAGTTTCCCTAATCAAAATATTGAGATAGTTAATACTCTGCTTGAGGTTACTGATAGATTTTTTGGAGTCACTTTTATTGTTAAATATCTGGTACAAAGGCTTGGTTACTTTTTTGAGTAAGTGATAAAAGTCAAAGATACCGTAAGGTCTATTTTGCCGATTACAAAGTTTTTTAGCTTCTGCTGATATATCTTTGAATTGGGATACCAATGCTTTTAATTCTGAGTGCCTAGTAGTTTTTAACTCTGTGTCAAAGTCTACTTTCTGCGAAGTATTATTCATGATTAATTTAATGTTCTTTCTGTTATAGTCGATGTTAAAGTCGCCTTTAATCACCTCTACTTCAAAACGGTACGTGAGAGTTTCCAACCTCATACCGCTCCTCGTTCATAGCCA
>JASJDF010000123.1 GCA_030065715.1 Xenococcaceae cyanobacterium MO_188.B19
TCGTAGTAAGATTGCATCTGCTTTTCTATCATTGGAGAGTAGATTCTCATCACGATACTGTACCCACTAAACCTACTTCTTCAATTTAGTCTGTCTTGCCCCCAGTTTTGCACTTTATTTAATCCTCATTCCTTAGCCACAATGATTCGAGTTGTGCTCGACAATCTAAATACCCATACACCAGCGGCACTCTACCAAACTTTTCCTCCCGAACAAGCCAGACGAATTCTCAGTAAATTAGAGTTTCATTACACTCCCAAACATGGCAGTTGGTAAAGCAGCGCGGTCTTGGGGGTTTCCCCCATGAGCGACTGCTGAACCCGAAGGGCTGAATATGGTCGAGATTGAACTAAGTGTTCTCTCTCGTCAATGTCTTAATCGACGTATTCCTAATCGGCGAAAATATAGGGTTCGTGCGACCAGGTGCAACCAGTTCCTGAAACCATTGCTATACAAAGATTATAGCCTTTAACATTTCCTCCTTACTTTCACCCAAATCCCAGCTTAATCGATAAGTTTTACAAATATATCTTTTTCAAGAGATTTGACAAACAATTTCAAATCTGCATTTTTCCTAAACGAATAATAATATCGTTCCCTCTTCTTCTATGCTGTCAACTGATAAACTGGCGTGAGAAGATTTTGAATGGTGAAACCAAATTGGGACGCAGAAGAACTAATCGAATATTGGACGCTGTTACCAACTGAATTAGAGCTAGCCGAAAATAAAGTTGGGGGAAATAAAATTGGTTTCGCTCTTTTATTAAAGCATTTTCAACTCTTTGCTAGTTTTCCAGAGCGTAGCTCATCTATTCCTAAAATCATTATCTCTTACATAGCGAATCAGATAAATACTCCTCTTAGTTCTTATTCTGACTATGATTGGTCGGGACGTTCGGCAAAAAGTTATCGGGTTGAAATTCGTCGTTTATTCAATTTTCGAGTCGCCACAGTCCAAGATTCAGAAGAGATGAGCAACTGGCTGATTCGAGAGATCTTACCCAACGCACAAAAGTTTGAAGCTATTAGAGAAGTCGTCTCTCAACGATGGAGAGAATTACAACTCGAACCACCAACAAAGCTTCAAGTCGAACGCTTAATCAAGAGTGCTATCTACCAATACGAAGCTGATTTCTGCTCCTCAACCCTAGAAAAACTTACTCCAGAAATAATTCAGAAAATCGACATTCTGCTTTCTACAGAAGATACAGAAGAAACAGAAGATGATGAATCTGTTAAAAAGTCAGGCAAAAAAATTAAAATGTCAGATTTTGCTTTCTTGAAAACTGACCCTGGTGCAGTGGGATTAGATAGCTTTCTCACTGAAATCAAGAAGCTAAAATTAATTCGTGCTGTTGGTTTACCTTTGGATTTATTTACAGGTATTTCCGAAAAATTGCTCAAAACCTATCGCAATAGAGCATCCACAGAATTTCCCTACGACCTTCGCCGACATAAAGATGCTATTCGCTACACCCTAATGGCAGCTTTCTGTATCCAACGCAGCCAAGAGATTACAGACAATCTTGTTGAACTACTCAATCAAATCATTCACCGCATCGATACCAGAGCCGTCAGGCGTGTCAACCAAGAATTAATCGATGAATTCAAAACTGTTTCAGGTAAGACGGGTTTACTATTCCGCATCGCTGAAGCAGCTATCGCTTCTCCTACTGGTGTTGTGGAACAGGTTATTTATCCTGTTGTATCTCTCTCTACCCTCAAAGATTTGGTGGCAGAATATAAATCTACGGGCAATTTCTATCAGCAAAGAGTTCATACCGTAGTGCGTAATTCCTTTGCCAGTCACTATCGCAGGATGATTCCCCAACTGTTAGACGTGCTGGAGTTTCGCTCCAATAATGACATTCATCGTCCCGTAATTGAAGCATTGGAGCTATTAAAGAAATACGCTTACAGTAAAGCTCGATATTATGACTCCACAGAAGAGATACCCATTGATGGCGTATTAAAAGCAGGAGCAAAAGAGATTTTACTCGAAACAGATAGCGAAGGTAATGAGAGAATCAACCGCATCAACTATGAAATCTGTGTTCTTCAAGCTCTCAGAGAAAGACTCTGCTGTAAGGAAATTTGGGTAGTGGGAGCGTCTCGCTATCGCAATCCCGATGATGATTTACCCACTGACTTTGAATCCAAGCGTCAGATTTACTATCAGGCTTTAACTCTTCCTGAAGATGTGGAAACTTTTATCTCTGGTTTGCAAAAGCAGATGGAGGAGGGGTTAGAGAAACTAGATCAAGGGATGCCTAGAAATAAGAGTGTCGCTATCGTCAGTAAGGGAGATAAAAGTTTAATTCGCCTTAGTCCCTTCGATGCCAAACCTGACCCTATTAACCTCAAGCAACTCAAGGGAGAAATCAACCGTCTCTGGCATAAAACTAGCCTCTTGGACATTCTCAAAGAAACGGACTTGAGAGTAAATTTTACCCGTAACTTCAAGAGTATGGGAACTAGAGAAATACTAGACAGAGAAACCTTACAAAAGCGATTGTTGCTTTGTTTGTTCGGCATGGGGACGAATACAGGATTAAAACGCATTAATACGGGAATAGATGGGGAAAATTACCAGGATTTACTCTACGTACGCCGTAAATATATCCATAAAGACCAATTACGCAGTGCCATAGCCGAAGTGGTCAATGCCATCTTCGAGATTCGTCTGCCTCATATCTGGGGGGAAGGAACTACTACCTGTAAAGCGTGACAGTAAGCATTTCACCGCTTGGGAACAGAATCTCATGACCCAGTATCATCTGCGCTATCGAGGACGAGGGGTGATGATTTACTGGCACGTGGAGAAGAATTCTGCTTGTATCTATTCCCAACTAAAAACCTGCTCTAGTAGCGAAGTGGCAACTATGATTAATGGGGTTTTGAAGCACTGTACCAGTATGGAAGTGAAGAAAAACTATGTGGACAGTCACGGTCAAAGTGAAATCGCCTTTGCCTTTACTCACCTGTTAGGTTTTCAATTAATGCCCAGGTTGAAACGGATGAAAGTGCAGAAGCTGTATCGTCCCCATGTAGGTCAAAGTGATAGCTATGCCAATCTCCAACCGATTCTAACTCGCCCTATCAAATGGGATTTAATCCGCCAGCAATACGACCAAATGGTGAAATATGCCACGGCGTTGAGATTGGGTACGGCTGAAACTGAAGCTATCCTGAAACGCTTTCGCAAAAATCCCGTTCAACATCCTACCTATCAAGCTTTGATGGAATTAGGGAGAGTTATAAAAACCATTTTCTTATGTCAGTATCTCGATTCGGAAGATTTGAGAAGAGAGATTAATGAGGGTTTGAATGTAGTGGAGAGATGGAATGGAGTTAATGATTTTATCTTCTACGGTAAGGGTGGGGAGTTTGCCTCCAATCGCTTGGAGAATCAAGAGTTATCGGTATTATCTTTGCACTTGTTACAGATTTGTTTGGTGTATGTAAATACGTTGATGATTCAAAGCGTGCTGGGGCAGAAACATTGGGAGAAAAGGATGACTGCGAGGGATTTACAAGCGATTACCCCTTTGATATTTGGTCATGTTAATCCTTATGGGTTATTCAAGTTAGATATGAAGGAGAGGATAGAGAGGTTATCGCAACCATTAGTGGCTTAGAACTTAAGGAGAGTTCTTATTTGCTGGGAGTGTTGGTGCGGATACTACCATCGGGCATAATAGTTTCGTGAAAAATACTATTTTCAATCCAAGCGTGTTCCCATCCTTCTGCTCCTTTTAGATCGGCATTAGTCAAATTAGCTCCAGGCAGATCGTCTGACTAATTCTTCAGCTTCCATAATTTATCTGTTTTAATCACTTTTAACACTTCAAATTTAATCCATCCAAAAGTTTTCAAACCTTTGTGGTGACATCTGAGTATAGCGAACCGTGTGGTGAATATTTTTATGCCCTAAATAATCCTGAATGGCTCTAGTATCATGACCGCTCGCAGCTAAATAATAACCACAAGCATGACGTAATTGATGGGGATGAACCTGAAAGGGAATACCAGCTAGTTCTCCCGCTCTGGCTATGATGTGGCGAATGGAGCGAGTTGAAAGAGGAGCTTTGCGTTCGGACACAAAAACATAGCTCGTATCGGCATAATCTCTTTGAATTTGCCTTAAGGCTCTGAGTTCGGGAGAACGTAAGGGATGAATACTATCGCGACCGTGTTTGACCCGATGCACCTCAATGTAGCCACCTGCTAAATCTATCTGTGTCCATTTGAGAGCTACTAATTCAGCCGTTCTTAAACCGTGACGAAACATCAGTAAAATAATGGCTCCATCCCTGATACCATGACGCCCTACTTTTTTAGCGGAGCGAATCATCGCTTTTACTTCTGACAATCGCAGGTATTCTCTTTCCCTGGTTGATGGTTTTTTTGGTGGAGGAGAAAACTTTGCCGAAAAGGAAAGTTGGGCGGTGATTTGTAGCATGGGTCAAGTCCTCTGAGGAGTGTTTATATCTTCATAATACTTTGCCTAGAATGAGACAAACTAGGCAAAGTAATTGATTGGTATTTCTTATCATTTAAGCTAAAAAATGGTATAAAAAATCACAAATTATTTGAGGTTGCACCTGGTCGCACGAACCCTATATTTCCGCCTAATCGGGGGAGTGCAAAACCCCGACAACCGTTAAATCTAATACGGGGGGTTTTTCCAGTTGTTTTACCACCTCATCAGTGAATAAGTTTAAAGCAACTGTCCCTTTTTTGTTATATTCATCACCCTTGCTTCTGGTATGTACAGCGTGCCACAAAGCTGAGTTCAGGGCTGTTTTCTCTGATTCAGGAGTCTCTTGTCTGACTTTCTCTAAGTAATCCGAAGCGATAGCAAACATAGCTTTGACTTGACCTTTGCTGATGCCTGAACCCCTTATACTAAATCCGATTTAGAAAACTGACTTTTAATTAGCTATTCTTTAACCAATGATAATTAGTTAAATCTTTTATTTCTTTTTCCATATTATTTAAAACATTACAACGTTTTATTAAAATCTCTTCAATTTCCTCAATTGTTTCAAAGTTTTGATTGACCAGAGGCTCATCTACTAGGTGCCAAAGTCTTTCAGCAGGTTGCAATTCTGGAGAATAAGGTGGTAAAAATTCGATGGTTATTCCTTCAGGAATTTCTACTTTTTTACTGCTGTGCCATCCTGCATTATCTTCTACTAATAAAACCTTTTTTTTTCAGAAATACCTGCATCAACAGCAAAGTTTTTATAAACAACATTTAGCCATTTTGTGTTGACCCTAGGGATTAAATACCATAAATTTTCTCCAGTTTTTGGCTTGACAAATCCATAGACATATAACCATTCATAACTATAGCTCACTATAGCTTCTGGTCTATTCCCGATCTTTGACCAAACTTTTTTTAAGATCGGTTTTAACCCTACTCTATGTTCATCAAAAAACCAAGTATCTACTTCTACACCTGGATTTTCTTGTTCTAATTTTTTAACTACGAGAGGCAAATTAGCTTTAAATATTTCTTGTTCTAATTTATCTCCTTTTTTATGGCTCGGTCTTGGAGTTTGCCAGGAGTATCTGCACTTTTTTAAGTAATCCCAACCCCTCTGATTCCAAACTTTTTCTCTTCCTGTTTCTTTTTCAATCCAACGCGCCACTTTTGGTCCCGTCCAAATGCCATCTTCTGGTGATGGTGAAGATTCTAATTCTTGTTTGAGTTTTTCAATTTGTTCTTTGGTTAATAAAGGTTTTTTACCTCTGGTTCCTTTTTTAGGATTTTTATGACCGTTTTTAAGGGCTTTTGCACCTGACTTATTATATTCTCTGAGAATTTCTTGAGCATAATTGTAGCTTATTCCTACAGCGATCGCGCTATTCTTAAGCGTCCATCCTAAAGAGATTTTCCAGAGTAAATGCCATCTTCTTGACTCTACTGAATCTTTACTTTTTAGATATTTTTTCTTGAGTTCTGCTGAGCTATAGTGTGGTGCTAAATAAGCTTTTCTTGGCATCGATTCAGATTTTTAATTTTCTCTGCATTATACACTGGTTTCCTAAATCGGATTTAGTATCAAACGTTTGAGCTTGGGAGAATTGGGCGAAAAATATCAAGATTTACTCTATGTTCGGCGTAAATTTATTCACGCTTCACAGCTTAGAAATGCCATTGCTGAGATTATTAATGCCACCTTCAATATCCGACTACCTCACATCTGGGGCGAAGGTACAACTACCTGTGCTAGTGACTCGAAAAAGTTTGGGGCGTGGGATCAGAATCTGATGACGGAATGGCATATCCGTTATGGCGGTCGAGGAGTAATGATTTACTGGCACATCGATAAGAATTCAGCTTGTATTTATTCTCAATTAAAGACCTGCTCTAGCAGTGAAGTAGCTGCCATGATTGAAGGTTTACTGCGTCACTGCACTAATATGAAGGTAGAGAAGAATTATGTAGATAGTCACGGGCAAAGTGAAGTTGCTTTTGCTTTCTGCCATCTTTTGGGTTTTAACTTAATGCCTCGTCTCAAAGCTATTCACAAACAAAAGTTATATCTTTCCGATACGGGTCAAAGTAATAACTATCCTAATTTAAAACCAATTTTGACTCGTTCGATTAATTGGGATTTAATTCGACAACAGTACGACCAAATGATTAAATATGCGACAGCATTAAGATTAGGAACGGCAGAAACTGAAGCTATCTTAAAAAGATTTACTCGTTCAAATTTGAGTCATCCCACTTACCGTGCTTTAGCCG
The DNA here is from genome assembly GCA_030065715.1 of Xenococcaceae cyanobacterium MO_188.B19. Lineage (GTDB taxonomy): Bacteria > Cyanobacteriota > Cyanobacteriia > Cyanobacteriales > Xenococcaceae > JASJCP01. The sequence continues at coordinate 6,761 of JASJDF010000123.1, forward strand.
AACTGGGAAAAGTAATCAAAACTATTTTTTTGTGTCAATATCTAAATTCGGAGTCATTACGCCGAGAAATTAATGAATCATTAAATGTTGTAGAGAGTTGGAATAATGCTAATGGATTTATCTTCTTTGGAAAGGGAAAAGAAATCGCAACAAATCGTTTAGAAGACCAAGAGATTGCTGTTTTATCTTTGCACCTATTACAGTCTTGTTTGGTGTATGTGAACACTTTGATGATTCAGGAAGTGTTATCCGAACCTGAGTGGATGAAGATGATGAAACCCGATGATTTGAGAGCTTTGACACCACTAATTTGGAATCATGTTAATCCTTACGGAAGTTTTCGTCTTAATCTTGATGAAAGGCTACCAATTCAGATGGCTGCATAATTCAAGCTCTAGGATGCTTATAGGGCAAAGGTTTCAGGCTAGATTGCCCCTGGTGACAGCTTCGCTAGTTTTCCCCCGTATAGAGGTATAGATAAGTCTTGCTGTGACTGAGTTTCAGCGAGACAAACGAAGTTCTATCCCAAGGTGAAGTGTAGTTAATTTCTAAATTACTTTAGGCTTATCCTGATATTTTTGTTGAGCTGTTTTCTGGCACAACTCGGCACGGGTTTAGTTTCTTAATATTAATAAGATTTGTGTTTTTTTATATAGGTACTTATTTACTAGTTAGGATCAGATTACCGACAAATACTTTGGGATAGGGTAACTAACTCCAGAAACTACTAGAGCGAATGTAAATTTCTACACCCTATTTAGGAAGAAGAAATTCTATGTCAAACGATACAGATAACCTATCGGATCAAGTTACAGAAGCTAAGCTCAATTCTTTAGCAGCAGAATATGCTTCAGCTCAAGAAATTCCTCTTTCTTCTGATAGTGAGAACGAGTGGGACTGGAGCGGAAGTCAGAGCCATAACAAATCATTGACCTGGTTGGAACAGACAGTGCAAGTTGAGATTAAAGCTCCTATCTCTTTAGTTTGGCATCTCTGGTTAGATTTAGAGCAAATGCCTCGTTGGATGAAAGGGGTAGATTCTGTCAAAGTACAACAAGATCAGCCCCAGCTTTCTCGTTGGAAAATTAGCTACGGTGGTTTTCAATTTACTTGGTTGTCTTGTATCCACAAGCTTGTACCTTATCAAATTATCCAGTGGGAATCTGTTGATGGTGCTCCCAATCGAGGCGCAGTGCGTTTCTACGACCGTCACGGTAGCACCATTGTGAAGTTCACAGTCGCCTATGCTATTCCTGAGATTTTTGAGGGCATAATCAGGGATAATCTTCTGCTCAAAAGACTAGTCAAGTCAACACTCCAGGAGAATTTAGAGCAATTTCGAGACTACGTCAGCTATATGCAATTCCAAGAAGGACGGAGATTATCAAGCTAACTTTGTTGATTCAGAGTCATGCGATTGAAGATGGCAGATGGCAGATTAAAGAATTGACTCCTACTATCACGGAAGGAGCTTGAAGATTGACCGTGGGGGATGCTGGGGGAACCCCAGCATATCCAACCACGGTGTTGAAGATTGAAGATTTGAGATTAATGATTGCCTGATATCAAATCACTAAATGTTTGCTACACATAAAGCATCGACAATAAATGAATAGCAAGTAATCGAACTAATGTTTTACAACCCTATCTTCAAAGATAAGGCAATGCTCCCTCGACATTTTAAAAAGAATTGGTGTAAGTAAGCAAGAGGGGTTTTTGTATTGTCTGTCTTAATTCTTGGCGAGTTTTATTATCAAAAAACTCTTCTTGCAAAACTAACCATTCTTGCCATTTTTGATAGCGAGTTTCAGTTAGTTGAGTTGCTAGTTTGGGCATTTGCTTGGCAATTGCTGAATTTAAGACTTTTTCTAACACTTCTCTGAGGACGTAACAATCTTGGATTTCACCCAGAACTTCTTGAATCTGTTCAATCTGTTTAACATAGTAACCATAGGTATCATCGTAGAATTGAGCAAAGAGTTCTAGATTGTAGCGGGTTTTTTTAGCTTGTTTACGCAGAGCATGGAGCAGTACTTCTTGTTCTTCTAATAGTTGCTCAATTTCTTGTTTACTCAACATTTCAGGCAATTTAATTATGCCCTCTTCTAGTTTTACCCCCACCAACCAACCAGGATGAAGTAAGAGTTGGCTAATCTGAGGTAAAAGTAAATCTGGCAATACAGGATAGATCGAACAGTCGCCTATTACTTGATACTTTGGCTGTTCTAGCCAATTTTGCAATCCTTGCTGAAGATTGAAATAAAGCTTACCGTTAAGAGTCTCCCGCACCCGTTGCAATTCTTGTTTCCTTTGTTTGTTTAGGGATTTAATAACTTTATCTAAGCTTTTTTTTTCTCCTTTAGGTAATAGGGGGCGATAATGATCAGCTAAAGCAGCCAATAACACATCTAAATCTCTGAGTTTGCCCAAAGAACGACCGATTTTAGCGATAATTTTTTCATTAACTGTTTTGGGTAAGTCTAACGCAATACTGAAACCAGCGATCGCACTACGTAAGCGTCGCATTCCCACCCGCATTTGATGTAAGTCTTCTGGGTCTTGATCTTTGATTACTTTTTTTTCATACTTAAGTATTTTGCGAGTATGTTTCGCGATCGCAATATTAGCCCATTCTCCTAAAGTTACAGCATTATTTTTATGGCTCATCTTAATTCTCCGCTTATTCTTCGGCGGTAAAGTTAGTATTATCTAACAATTCTTTCTTGGAATGCTTAAGTTGTTTCCAAAACTTTTTAATCTCATCATAAGTATCTTGAGGGCTAATTTTGCCATTTGCTTCTAAACTGCAAAGATAAGAAACTTGTTGAGCAAAAAGTTGCAAATTAGAATTAAAAACTAAATTTTCTGGAGAAAACTCACCGTAATAATTACCGATAGGATATAAGAATTGTTCTTTAATATTATCGAATTGTTCTGTCATTTTTTTCCTCTACTGACTAGTTATACAAAATTAATTAGAGAAATACTGATTCTTTCCTTTAAAAAAATTAAAACTACAAACTACGAACTTTGTTGCCATTACCAAGAATGCAAAGCTCTTAATTGGGGAGTTTTTTTCGATTGATGTGCTTCCATACGTTTTAAGACATCATCAAGGATAGTTAAGGCTTCAGTAATATAAGCTCCTTTATTGAGCATGACGCATTCTGCCCGTTCTGCCATTGCTGCATCGGTCATTTCTGCTCGTGAGGGGGTTCTTTTTTTGACCAAATTTTCTAGTACCTGGGTTGCCCAAATTACGGGAACATGAGCAGCTTGACATAGCCAGAGAATTTCTTCCTGTATTTCTGCTAGGCGTTGATAACCAATTTCTACTGCCAGATCTCCCCTCGCAATCATTACCCCAAAAGGTTGTTTTCCCGCAGCACGGACAATTAATTCGGGCAAATTTTTCACGGCTTCGGCAGTTTCAATTTTAGCTACGATAGCTGGCTGACAACTATTAGCCCCCAAACGAGCTTGTAATTCTAGCTGGAGTAATTCAATATCAGTTGCTTCCTGAACAAAAGAGTAACCAATGATGTCAGCATGGGTGACAATAAAATCTAAATCCTTTTGGTCTTTACTGGTTAAGGGGTTGAGATTCAGGAGAGTATCGGGAAAATTAATTCCTTTATCGGGACGGAGTTTTTCTCCTTTGCTTCGAGCATGGGTAATTTCTAATAAGACCCCTTCAGGTAATATAGATTTGACTTTACCTCCAATTTTGCCGTCATCGATCCAGACTTGGTTATTGAGTTTGAGTTGGGGCAAAATTTCGGGAATAGTGCAGTTAGCTTTAAAAATCTTTTTGTCAGCATGAAGGGGGGCTTTTTCGCTCAATAAAAGCTTATCTTCTTGATGTATCCGTTGTTTGTTTTTAGACAATAATACTTTTTCCAGTCGAGGTTTGGGTCCTCCAATATCCATAAATACTTTACAAGAGCGTCCTAATTCTGACTCTGCTTGACGGAGATGTTTAATCATTGCTAACCAATGTTCTGGGGTATCGTGGGCGCAATTGATACGGATACAGTCGGTGCCTCGTTTGACTAATTCTCTGACAAAATTGTAATTATCAGCAGCCTCCGTAGGTAAAGTAACCATGATGCGTACTCGACGCTGATTACAAGGTTTACCAAATACTGCTTCTGTGTTTTGCGCTAAACAGCGATCGCCAAAATAAAAAGCCGCCAAAGGTGGACGATGGGGCAAAAGGGAAGGATCTTGTTGACATACCATACCTAAAGTAGCAATTACTGCATCTAGATTCGGCAAAACTCGCCCTTCAATACGCCCCAGAGAAGATAATCCCCAAGGCATAAGAGCTACTTGTAATTGGCGTAAATCCTCATGTCTTAAGGCTACATAATAGGCTAAATTTAAGGCACTATCCACAAAGGATTGACGAGTAATTGAAGGTTGCCATTGACGAAAAATCTTCCCTCCTTCATGAATTACCATTTGACGAATTCTTTGTAATTCCCTCAGTAAAACCTGTGGCTCTGTAGGTTTATTAATACTAAAGCTATGATTTGGTGCAAAGTAGGTCACCATGGTTTAATATCTAGTTCATTTATCTCCAATTTGATTGTGTAGAAATAACTTGAAGAAGTTGTGAGTATTAATTTTAATAATGACAAATCAAAATCAGGAAGGAACTTTCCAAGGTGCAAACGGACTTGAATTGTATTATCAAAGTTGGCATCCTCCAGCTTTAGCAAAAGCAGTTTTAGTAATAGTCCCTGGAATTGGAGGACATAGTGGCATCTTTACCAGAATGGTTGAATATTTGCTGGAGCGTGATTTTATTGTGTATAGTTTTGATTTACGAGGCAATGGGCGATCGCCAGGTCAAAGGGGCTACATCAATAATTGGGCAGAATTTCGCTTAGATTTAGCAGCTTTTCTGAATTTAGTTACAACCAAAGAACCCGATCTTCCTTTGTTTCTGATTGGTCAAAGCACGGGGGGAACCATTGCTTTAGACTATGTTTTACGAGAACCATATCAACTACAAGGATTAATTTTAATGTCTCCAGGGCTAGGATTAGGCGTTGCTCCCTGGAAATTATGGCTCGGCAAGATATTATCCCGTATTTTGCCTCATTTTGCTTTAGACACGGGAATAGACCTAAATACTGGTTCTCGCGATCCAGAAGTAGTAGCTGCTTTCGCTCAAGATCCCCTACGTCATAGTCAAGGTACTGCGAGATTAGCTACAGAATTTTTAAAGACTATTGACTGGATTAAGGCTCATGGCACAGAACTACAAGTTCCTCTATTAATTCTTCATGGTGGTGCAGATCGAGTTACTTTACCCCAAAGTAGTCGCATTTTTTTTGATCGATTGAAACTAGCAGACAAAGAAATACGAGAGTATCCTGATAGCTATCACGAACTACATCACGATCTTAACTACCAGGAAGTATTAGCGGACATCGCAGATTGGTTAAACAGACATTTTTGAATTTTTTAGCAATGAACAATTAGGAACTAACTACTAACTACTAACCATTTATGACTCGCGCCCAACCAAAACTAGATTTTATTCCTCCAGCTTTTAATCCTGGGATTCTTCGGCTGGTTCACTTGTCTTTACCTATCCTGCAAAGATTACGCTTGCAACCTTGGCTACCAGCAGGAATTAGTAAGATTGAAACTGTCAATGGAGAAACTTTAGTTGAGCTTTTCCATCAGTTCCAAACGGGAAAAATTCGCCTCATCTTAGCCTTTCGTCATTGCGAAGTAGATGATCCTCTTAGTGGGTTATATTTATTTTCTCGCACCATACCCCAGATTGCTCGTCACCAAGGTATTTCCTTAAAATCTCCCATTCACAGTCATTTTATGTACGATAGAGGTATGACAATTTGGGCTGGTAACTGGTTGGGTTGGCTGTTTGCCAAAATCGGAGGAGTTCCAGTACATCGGGGTAAAAACCTGGATTTACAAGCTATCAAGAAAATTAGACAGTTATTGATTGATGGTCAGTTTCCTTTGGTAGTTGCTCCTGAAGGAGCGACTAATGGTCATAGTGAAATTGT
>JASJDF010000124.1 GCA_030065715.1 Xenococcaceae cyanobacterium MO_188.B19
ATTACTATGGCATTACCTTTGGTAATCTTAGCTATCCCTTCTTTGGCTGTTGGTTTAGTGGGTATGCCTTGGAATAATCTTTTTGAAGCTTTTATCCACGCGCCAGGAGAAGTAGTATCAGGAGAAGAGTTTGAATTAACTGAATTCTTGATTATGGCAGGATTGTCAATTGCGATCGCTGTATCAGGAATTATTGTGGCTGCATTAATGTATCGGTTGAAAAAAATCGACCCTGCTGCGATCGCCAAAAAATATCCAGCTCTCTACAAGTTCTCTCTCAACAAATGGTATGTGGATGATATCTACGAACAAGTTTTTGTTATTGGTTCACGTCGTATAGCCAGACAAATTATGGAAGTGGATTCTCGCGTGGTAGATGGTGCTGTAAATCTTACTGGTTTAGCAACTCTACTCAGTGGAGAAGGCTTGAAATATCTGGAAACAGGACGCGCTCAATTCTATGCTCTAATCGTATTTGGAGCAGTTTTAGGCTTTGTTTTAGTGTTTAGTATTACCTAATCACTATCTGTTTTAACTTATTTGAGGTGGGCGACGCGAAGCGAGTCCTAAAGGATACAGCTTCGAGACCGAAGGGAATCCTTTAGGGCATATACTTTAGTGCAATGCCCACCTTATTTTTTTATCTAGGTTAAGGAATCTTGCGATCGCAAAAAAGCATTTGAAATTGACTTATTAGTCCCAAGGACTAAAAACCTTAATCGATGAAAAGCTAAAATCAGCAATATTTCTAGTAACAATAATCATGTCATATTGGTAAGCTGTAGCAGCAATGAAACTATCTATGACGGGGAGTTTGTTTCCTTTGGCTTCCGATTGACCACAAATTGTTGCCCAGGTGTTCATTATATTCTCGTCTAAAGGAAGAATTCTAGAGTGAAATCTTTGTTCGAGTTTTTGTAGCCAATTGCGGAGTTTATGATAACGATTTGGCTTAGAGCTTTGTATTCTGATAATTCCTTTTTTTAGTTCAGCTATGGATATTATGCTGACATATAAACTTGTTTCGTCTTGATTATCTAACCAATTAATTACTTGGTAATTAGGATTTTTTTTGACATATTCTGAAAGAACGCAAATATCTAATAAATAGTTCAAAAATCAATCTCCCTCCCTGTATCTTTATTTCGTTCAAAGAAAGAATCGTCTTCTTCTAATTCTGGTAAAAGCAAAAGTTGAGATAATTTTGGTTGAGATTGAATTGATTTTTTAGCTTGATTTTCTTCCATCAAAACAATCATTACTGACTGTCCTTCAGGTAAATTAATAGATTCTAGAGGATAGATTACGCCATTTCTGACAGTTCCTTTGATTGTAAGCATTTGGGATAATTACTTATTTAGCTTTATTTTATAATTTTTTCCGTTTTCCGTTTACTATTATTTTGTTTTGTGGCTATCTTTTTTGTATTTTAAGCATTTTCCTTTTTTTTGCGCTCGCATTAATCTAAGGTAAAATACATGAATAACAAGTTATTTATCTAAGTTATGGTTCAAATAACCTTGCCAATAGATCAGATAAAAGATTTTTGCGATCGCTGGAAAATCGCCAAACTTGCTCTATTTGGTTCTGTGTTAAGAGATGATTTCAACAATCAAAGCGATATTGATATCATAGTGGACTTTGAACGTAATTTACGTTATGGCCTGTTTGATTTAGTAGTAATGGAAGATGAATTAAAAGCAATTTTTAATCGAGATGTGGATCTAATTACCCGTAAGGGAATTGCTAATAGCCGTAATTATTTACGTCGAGAAAATATTCTTAACTCTGCTCAAACTATTTATGAATCGGGAAAAACAATTTCTCCTTGATATGTTGCTATCGGCAAGAATCGCAATTGAATATCTTCAAGAAAAATCTATTGACGATTTAGAAAATAATTTACAACTTCAAGATGCAGTTATTAGAAGATTACTGATTATTGGAGAAGCTTCTAATAGAATTTCTGAAACAACACAACAGAGTTTAGTTACAATTCCTTGGCGACTGATTAAAGGAATGCGAAATCGTTTAGTTCATGAATATGATGATATCGATCTAGATACTGTGTGGGAAACAGTAAAAACAAGCTTGCCTATTTTGGTTATTGAATTAGAAAATATAGTTTCGTCCGATTAAAATAAAGAGGTAAATTTTGACTAAACTACGCCTGCGCCAGCACGTTAATCCTTTACGAGATAGATATAAAATTCCTATAACTCTTCCTAAGTGGCAAGAAATCTATCGTCAATATGATTTACCCTTACACTTGGATATTGGCTGTGCTAGGGGTGAATTTTTACTTCAAATGGCACAAATAGAGCCAGAAATTAATTTTCTGGGGGTAGAAATTCGTCAACCACTAGTAGTGGAAGCTAACAAAGAAAAAACTGCTCTCGGCTTAACTAATCTCCATTATCTCTTCTGCAATATAAACGTAGCTGCGGAAAACTTATTACAATCTTTACCACCTCTCCACTACATCACAATTCAGTTTCCCGATCCCTGGTTTAAACGCAAACATATGAAACGGAGAGTTGTCCAACCAGAATTAGTTAGAATTTTAGTTAAGCATTTAATTAATGGTGGTCGGATTTTTTTACAATCTGATATTAAAGATGTAGCTCTTGAAATGCGCGATCGCTTTGGTCACAACCCCCTGTTAGTTCAGCAACATGAGCAAACTTGGTTAGGATATAATCCTTTCCCAGTACCCACAGAAAGGGAATCATATGTGATAGAAGACCATAAATCTGTATATCGTGTTTTATTTCAGAAAAAAGTCACATAAGTTAATTGGAAACAATAAAAGTACATAATCTATACTATTTTAGAAAATATTTAGATAAGATAAATATGTAGTATGGGCAACAATAACTAGTGTAAATTGTTTCTAGGTCTTCACTACGCCTACTTCTTATTTGTCTTACGGCTCCGTGCTTCTTCATGACAAACTCAAATATCAAACAAAAATTTAAGTTACAGGTGCTTACCAAACTAGAAGCTCTACAGGAAGTACTACATTGGTATGAAGAGGGAATCAGTCCTCATCTTCCAGAAAAAACAGGATGGCAATGTGAAGTAGCCCTAGTAGAAGCTTTTACCAATGCAGTAAGACACGCTCATCAGGATTTACCAAGTAATACCCCTATAGATTTGGAAGTAGAACTCTATCCCAATAGTCTAGAAATGAGGATTTGGGATCGAGGTAAGTCCTTTGACCTGACAGCCCAACTTCAGGCTAATCGAGATAATGTTACGTCTCTGGAAAAAGAAGGGGGGCGAGGGCTGCAATTCATTAAGAAATTAACCGATGATTTGCAATACCTCAGTAATCTTGATTATGGCAATTGTTTAGTAATCAAGAAAAAATACTCTCAAACACCTACTATTGCTTAGATTTCTGCTACAGCTCGTTCGATCAAACGTCTGGCTAAAGTCTGAGTACCAGTATGTTCATAGTAGTTGGTAGTCATGTCTAAAAAGGCAGCTACATAGTCTAATTTATTTTCCGAAAACTCCAAAAAGCCTTGAAATTTACCAAATATAGCATTAGGTGTTAGGTTTCTATCTTCAACAAAATTGCTCATCCAACCTTTAACAGAATCAAAACTTTCTCCAATAAAACTTAATTGACTATTAGTATTATTTCCTGGGATTAATTCTTGGACTTGTTTAAATGTAGAATTAGAACCTAATTCCTTGGGACTAGTATTATTTAGGATAGATTGGGCTTTCAAGATAAAATCGGGACCCAGAGGGATTAAACCATCAACGCAGATTAAGGCTGCCATTCGCATCAAAGACTCTCCACTATAGTCCGCCAAGGAAGTGACAAAATCTCCAATGCTATCCCCTGGTATGCCATTAATTTGGCAAAAAGCGACTAGTTCTACAACTAGCTTGATACATAAATCTAAAGCTTGTGCCTTATCAGGATTGGGGGTAACTTTAGTTAGTAATCCTCCTACCAAAGGAATTTTATTCCCCACCTTATTAGCTAAAGCAGCAGTCCCCAAAGCACTGTCTGCTCTATCAACAGTCTGATAGAGCCACATGGCTTTCTGATAGCCTTGAGATTTATCATTATAAAGCCAGATAGCGCGATCGCCAATCTGTTGAATCATCTCCTGATCCGTTTCTGCGGTTACTTCCCGAATCGTATTCTCAAAGCCCACCAAATTATTCCATTGTCCAGGGACAACAAAATCAAGGGACTTAAGCATCATTACAGTGAGATTGTTGGTGGGTAAATTATCTACCAACTCAAAAATTGGTTTGCTCATAAATTGCTTACTACTTCTATTTACTTAGTGTTCAATGACAAAAATATGGTGTTATTTCAATCGAGATAAACCATTAAGATCAAATTTACTTAACCAAGCTTCGCGATCGCTTTCAGTAAAAGAGGGGTCACGAGATAAAACTTTAACTTGAAATCGATTGCCCACTAAAATAGCTGTACCAGTTTTTCCTTGACTTACCGCAGGATAACCCGCAATTGTTTCACTGCTATTTTTAAACTTATTAGCAGCACTAGGATTATTGAGAGTATCAGAGATTGCCATCACTGCTACCTCTTTACCATCTTGTTTCAATTTAGCTTCAGCAAAACCTTTCTTCTCTTGAGAATAAACTTTTTGGTATCCTGAACCAGCTTTAGGAAAATAACGGTTAAAGCTACCACCAGCTTCCGATTCTTTAACCACCGAAGTAGCACCTCTAGAAGTGCTATCTTTTTGTGCTTGATCGAAACGAGAAGGAGGAGCAGAAGTACAAGCCGAAACCCAGAGAATCATTCCTAGTAAGCAAGTAAATAGGATTTGACGGCGAGGTAGTCTTGGCATTAACGAGCTTATCCAGTCGCTGTTTTGACGTAGTTTAATCATGGTAAATTTCAAAATCAGGGATTTTAGCAGTTGCTACTTCAGACTTATAACAGTTGTTTCTGCCAACTTGATTAAATCTTTAATAAAGATTTAGATAATTTTGACTAGAATAATAGGCGACACTTTATAAATACTTTAAATTTTCACCAAAAATCACTAAGGAGTAGTAAGTTTAACTTAACTGTCAAATGTAAAAAACCTGTTTATTTTCCTAAATGTAGTGAACTAAAATTCGTTACATTTTAGCAACAATTACTGTTGGAATAAGAGTCTATATATATAGCACTAATAAACAAGATTATCTGAGACATCTAATGGTATCTAAAGATATTTTTCTAGGCTAAGTATTTCCCAAAATATAGAAAATTAAACATCACACAAAAGTTTACGGGGCAAAATTGAAAAACTATGCAAATTTTAATTTATTCTTACAATTACTATCCAGAACCGATTGGAATTGCCCCTTTAATGACCCAACTAGCAGAAGGACTAGTTAAGCGGGGTCATCAAGTAAGAGTGATTACCGCTATGCCTTGGTATCCCGAAGGAGAAATTAAACCAGAGTATCGTGGAAAATTGTTTCTAACGGAGATAATTAATGGAGTTCAAGTACAACGCAGTTACATTTGGACTAGGAAAAAGCGTAATTTAACCAATAGGGCAGCCTTTGAACTGAGCTTTATGACCCTAAGTCTGCTTCAGGCTTTTAGAGGTTGGCGACCCGATATTATTTTGCTTACCGTACCAGGATTACCAGTATGTTTACCAGCTGCTCTACTACGCCTAGTGTATAATTGTCCCCTGATTTTAAATTTACAAGACATTCTACCTGATGCTGCGGTTCATACAGGAATGATTCGCAATACTAAAGTGATCAAGATTTTGCAGTGGCTAGAAAAATTTGCCTATCAAACCAGCGATAAAATTGCAGTAATTGCCGATGGATTTACCAAAAATATTCGGAACAAAGGAGTACCAAGCCAAAAAATTGTTGAAATTCCCAACTGGGCTGATATCGACTTTATACGACCCCTACCAACCCAAACTAGTTACTTTCGTCACAAATATAATTTACAAGATAAATTTGTAGTTCTCTACTCAGGAAATATTGCTCTGACCCAAGGATTAGAGACAGTAATAGATGCTGCTGTGCATTTACAGCATATAGAAGATATTGCCATTGTTATCGTCGGGGAAAAAAGAGCTTTATCTAAACTCCAAGCATATTGTCAACCAAAACAAATTAATAATGTTCATTTCATTCCTTTTCAACCTCAAGACAAATTACCAGAAATGCTCGCTGCTGCGGATGTGGGTTTAGTAGTTCAGAAAAAAAATGTTTTAGACTTTAATATGCCCTCCAAGATACCTGTACTATTGGCTAGTGGTCGTGCAATTATCGGTTCAGTTCCTGATACAGGTACAGCGATTAGCGCCATTAGAAAAAGTGGTGGTGGGGTCATTACTCCTTCAGAAGACTCCCAAGCATTAGCTGAGGCGATTATCGACTTGTATCATAACCGAGAGAAAACAGAGAGGTTGGGAAAACAAGGGAGAGCTTATGCAGAGAGCTATTACTCTTTCGAGTCAGCTTTAGATCAATATGAAAAACTATTTCAGGAAACTGTCGCTGGTAGTTCCACTAAGTTGCCAGAATTTATTAAACTTTAACTATGAGTAATCATGCTAAATGGAAATCATTACGGAAGCAAATTCTGGATTGGCTAAAACAGAATGTATCTCCTAAACGCTTGGAACATATTTTGGGAGTAGAACAAACTTGCATCGACTTGGCTCTTTGTCATCAGATAGATGAAAAGCAAGCAGCCCAAGCTGGCTTGATGCATGATTTAGCCAAATTTTTTCCTCCTAAAAAATTACTTAAAATAGCGCAAAAGGAAGGAATTATTATTGATTCAATCTGTCATAGTCATCCCCATCTGCTTCACGCAGAAGCCAGTGCCATTGTAGCGAGAGAACAATTTGGCATCAAAAATACTCAAGTATTAGAAGCAATCCGCAATCATACTTTAGGCTCTCCTGACATGAGCTTATTAAGTTGTTTGGTATTTGTCGCTGATGCAATTGAACCCCATCGCGGTGATTCTTCAGAAATCAATTTATTACGAGACACAGCTCGAAAAAATCTTTATCAATCTGTACAAAAAACCAGTGATTATTCTATACAATATCTAATGAGTAGTAATAAAGTAATACATCCTCGTACGATACTAACTCGTAATTGGGCATTAGCTAAAACTAAACAACTATTAAGATAAGTTGATTGAAGGCTAACTTGATTAGAATATATAGAACAGCGACTAAGAATTTTAATGAAAAATTCACAGAAATTGGAATTGAATAATATAGCGACTCAAGACACGATGACAGATAGTTCTTCTCTCTTGACTAGCGAACAACTAGCCTGGAAGATAGCAGAAGCAGCAGATGACAAAAAAGCAGGAGATATTGTCCTACTACAAGTCAAAGAAGTATCTTACTTAGCAGACTATTTTGTGATTGCCACGGGATTTTCTACTACTCAATTACGAGCTATTTGTGAATCTATTGAAAAGCAACTAATAGAGCAGTATGGCAAATATCCAATTCGTGTTGAAGGCAAAAATCAGGGAAACTGGGTAGTAATTGACTATGGGGAAGTGATCGCTCATATTTTTCTACCAGAAGCAAGAGAGTATTATAATCTAGAAGCATTCTGGGGACACGCAGAACGCCAACAATTTATTGTGGAGCAATAGTTAATAAGGTTTGAAAAACTGATGATGAGTGAATCTTCTGTTGAGTTTTGTCCAGTTCCTCAAGAACAACAACCTATATACGAATATCAACAAATGCAAGATTCGTGGTTCTCAGGTTGGGTAACTCTAGAATATCTGGATTATGGTAAAAAACTGTCTTGGGTTGGATTTTGGGGGCTAGTGCTGGTTGCGCCTATAGCAGCAGCTAGCTTTCGTCCTTTTGAGTACCCAATTCAATTTATTCTTTGCAGTATTTTTGGTTCTTGTTTTCTCTTGATTTTGGTGTTGAGCCGACTTTATATTGGTTGGATCTACATTCGCGATCGCTTAAATAACCATAAAATATTCTACGAAGAATCTGGGTGGTATGATGGTCAGGTTTGGCTAAAACCCACCAATATGGTAAACCGCGATCGCTTAATTGTCACCTATGAAATCGCTCCTATCTTACAACGTTTACGACGTAGTTTCTGGGTCATAGGAGGATTATTAATAATTAGTGGTTTAGGGTGGCTAATTGTGGGATAAATTCTTACATAATCTGAAATTTGGGTAATTTTAAAACGCATGACCAGGGTAAAACGTACTCAAGCATCAAAAATCGAAGTTCATTTATTACGAGAAGGGATTATCGAGTCCGTCCATCAAGCAGAAGCTACAGTATGCGATAAGCGAGGTCGTGTTCTAGCCGTCGCTGGTGATTGTCAAACTGCTACTTTTATACGTTCCGCATTAAAACCTTTCCAAGCTTTGGCTGTTACTTCCACAGGAACTTTGCCAGCCTATGGACTAACAGATAAAGACCTGGCAATTATGTGTAGCTCTCATCAAGGCAATATTGAACAGTCCAGACAAGTATTTAACATTCTTTGGCGTGCTGACGTAGATCCATTAGCTCTTCAATGTCCTATCCCCCCAAATAAACAAAGTTCTCTACAGCACAATTGCTCTGGTAAACACGCGGGGATGTTAGCAGTATCTAAACATCAAGATTGGTCATTAAATGATTATTTGCGTCGCTCCAGTCCTGTCCAAAAAATGATATTGCGTCAAATTGGCGAATTATTGGGAATGCCAGGGGAAGAACTCATTAGTGCTCATGACGACTGTGGTGCGCCAACCTATTCTATACAACTGCAACACATGGCTTATCTCTATGCTCAGTTAGCTTCTGGTGACAAAGTGGACTTGGAGCGTATAGTTCGCGCTATGACTTACTATCCTAGGATGATTGCTGGAGATGGTGCTTTTGATACAGAATTAATGCGGGCTAGTGAAGGGGAAATTGTCAGTAAATCTGGTGCGGAAGGAATTCAGTGCGTTGGTAGGGTTGGAGAAGGAATGGGGCTAGCAATTAAAGTGGCAGATGGAGCCAAAAGAGCCAAGCACGCTGTAGCTATTCATTTACTTAAACAAATGGGTTGGATATCTCCTAAGACAGCAGAAATCTTATCAGAAAAATTCTTGAACCTTTCTTCTTATAAGCGTTTGGAAACTATTGGAGAGCTATCTATAATCTAAAGTAGAAAAAAGCTTGTTATTTGTTGATGAAGTTGCTATACTAGCTAAAGCAACGCGGGATAGAGCAGTCTGGTAGCTCGTCGGGCTCATAACCCGAAGGTCGGTGGTTCAAATCCGCCTCCCGCCATTCTAATAGATAAACTTATCACGTCGCTAATATCAAATTACTAAATTTTTGCTATAAATGAAAATCTGTAAGGGGTATTCGCGCGATGGGAAGCGAGTCCTTTAGGGAATCCCCCTTACGAATAATGTGTTGCATATTTAAAGTGATTTGATATTATTAATAACTGAAAACAAATATGCTTGGTAATTAATTTCATCTATCTCTTATATAGTGGCTTTTGACCAGAGCATTACTGTATATCTGGGTTTTTTTGTGTCTAAACTGAAGATGCTGTTCGAGTTCACCAAATAGAGAAATACCTTTCCCTAAAAGAATTGGAACACTAGTAACAATCATTTCATCAATAAGGTCTTCTTGAAGAAAACTTTGTATTACTCTACCTCCATCGATGTATAGATTTTTATATCCTTTTTGATTCAATTGAGTGATTATTTTCTTCATGTCTCCACAAACAATTTCAGCTTTACCAAGGAAATGTTGTGGAAGCTCTGTTAGGCTATTACTCAATATAAAAACGGGCTTATCATAAACCCATTGACCAAAAGTTATAACTTTCTCAAAGGTGTTTCTTCCCATCAATATGGCATCTATACTTTTGATAAACTCAGCATACCCATAATCGTTTTGTTCGGGGTTAGGTATTTCTTCGAGCCAATCTAATCCACCATCACTTGTAGCGATAAATCCATCTAAGCTTGTTGCTATATAAACATAATTTGTCATTGAGTTTTCTTGATGTTTGTAAAAGTTAATCCTAATAAGTATAAATATTGCAGCTTCTAACTAGAGACGGTAATAGTATAACTTGAACTTTAGAATTTAATGTTATACAAATACAGCTTCAAAATATACGGTTAAACAAACATCATAGCTTTAGCATTGGCTCAAATAAATTAATTCAGCCTAGCATCTTACGAATTACTAGAAATTATATACAAGCTATAACTAACTAACCGAAGAAGGAAATGAATAATTTTCAAATTATTGGGAATAAAATTTACGATCCTAATGGAAAAGAATTTATTATCAAAGGCACAAATATGTTTGCCTCTGAAGGGATAAGTGGTGTTCATAAATACTTAAATATTTGGGGATTTAATACTGTTCGAGTACCTAACTATATATTAGGGAATAGTAGCGAACCAAATCCGATGAATGATGGCTATGCTACTAATAAAGCTATTGTTGACGCTTACACTAGTCAAGGTGCAGTAGTAATTTTTGATGCTCACGATCGCATTGGTCGGTATTATGAAGGAGCAGATTTTGAGACTCTCAAAGACTACTGGCGTGAGATGGCGCAGCAATTTAAGGATAATCCTAATGTTTGGTTTAATCTCCAAAATGAACCAGGTAATGCTGTAGCTAACCCCGAACAATGGGTGCAATATCACCGTGAATTAATCGACATTATTCGCGCTGAAGGTGCCGAAAATATGATTATTGTCGATGGAGAAGCTTGGGGACAAGACTATCACACCCAAACCATTGCTAATAATGCTCAAGACATTATGAATGGCAATGACAATGTTATGTTTTCGATCCATGTTTATGACCAATGGAATAATCAAGATATTGGAGCCTATTTAGATACCCTAGAAGCTAACGGTATTCCAATCATGATTGGAGAATACGCTTCGATAAATAATGGAAATAGTACTTTACCTGCAACTCAAGCCATGATGGAAGCTGTCCAAGAGCGAGAAATTGGTCGTATTGCTTGGGGGGCTAAAGCCAACGATCTTAATGACTTTACGACGGGATACGGAGGACACGCAGACCATTTTAATGGGAATAATCCAGAAATTCTGACAGAATTAGGAGAACTAATTTTAAATGATAACCAAAGAGTTGAAGACTTAGAACAGTTAGAAGGTTATGGAGGAAATAGTAGTCAACCTCTTTATAGTAGTGGTACATTTACCGTCGAAGAATCTGGCTTAGTTCAATTCGATTATCTCTTTGATGGTGGCTGGTTTCAAGGTGAATTAGCTGTTTTCTCTCTTTCGGGAATGGAAGGCTTGACTCCTGGTTCTCAAGCTTTCGTTGAAGAAGCAGCCAAGCGTGCTGTAACTAATACAGAGCAAGGATATGTGTTATTAAGCGATCGCACTGAGGGCGCGTTATTTGACAGTAGTTTGCCTTGGGAAAATGACTTTGGTAATCATGAATATTTGGGTCAAAAAAGCTTCACCATGAATCCAGGGGATGAATTTGCTGTAATGCTGATTCAGCATACAACAGTTGCTGAAATAGCCAATAATCCAGGTCAAATGTGGAAGTGGGGTAAACTACCTCTTTTCTCCATTCCAGAAGCTAATCCAGGGGTAGCTGAGGGTCAAATGGTAAGTATGGATGGTAATGGTACTTACTATTTTGAAGATATGCGTGTTGACTGGCGAGACTTTGCCTATGACTATAACGATGTAGTTTTTCAAATGTTAGGCGCACAAGCCAATGCTCCCTCTTTTGATGAACGAATTAACAGCGATCGCAATTGGCATAATCTCCCCATAGGTCAAGATTTACTAGCTTACGCAGAGAGTCAATATAATTCTTTTTATGATAATTCTTATAGTGAATCTAGTCTCCTACAAACAAGCTTAAGTTCAGATAATTCCGCATCATTATTAACTAGTGGCGATTTGAATCAAAAGTCAGACGAAACAGATCAGTCTCTGATTAAAAAACTAAACTACGAAATCAACTCTTTTACTGCTAAAGATTCAGGAGAAGTGATTTATGGTGATTCCAATATTGATTTTCTTTATGGCGGTATGGGAGGAGATAAACTTTATGGTCGAGGTAATGATGATGCACTGTTTGGCAGCGATGGTAATGATACCTTAAAAGGTGGAAGAGGTAATGATATGTTATCTGGTGGATTAGGTAAGGATCATCTTGTTGGCGGTGCTGGAAGTGATTTATTTATCTTGGCTCAAGATGGGGAAATCGATACTATCAAAGACTTTGAAGTGGGTCAAGATTTCATTCAGTTATTAGGGAATATTCAGTTTGCTGATTTAAAAATTATTCAAGGTCAAGGAAGACAGGAGCAAGATGGTTTGATCGTCGCAGCAGATGATCAAGTAATTGCCATTCTATCTAATGTTAATGCTGAAACACTTACGAATTCCAGTTTTATCTAGCAAGTAACCCAAGTTATGATTTATCTAACAATCATTAACTATGGCATAAATCCCTATAATTTCATCAATCATTTTTTCTCTCCGACTTTAATCACTTCTGGAGAGATTTTCGTTTTTTTTCTGCTTTTTTTTACTAGCAACTTGAGTTATTATTTTAAACTACTTTTCCCAATTAGATCTAGTATTAGATATCCAAGATGGAAATAATTATTTTTATAGGATTACAAGGTGCGGGTAAATCATCATTTTATAAAGAAAAATTTATCGATACTCACATTCGGATTAATTTAGATATGCTGAAAACTCGCCATCGAGAAAAGATATTATTTAATGCCTGTTTAGAAGCAAAAGAAGCT
>JASJDF010000125.1 GCA_030065715.1 Xenococcaceae cyanobacterium MO_188.B19
CTCTTTTTTCTAATCTTTAAAACGAAAACTTAAAAGCTCTTCTCCCTTTTGAATCAGTTAGAGACAGTTAGACCATGGTTAAATGATAGAGGTTTTGATTTTTCTCTGATTAGGTGCAAGATCTGAGTTTACGCTTGACGCTGGTAATTTCGGGATACTTTTCCATAAAATCTTTCATATCAAAGTAGGGTGAGCAATGCTCACCCCACATGATAACAATCAATTATTTAACAAATTGGGGCATGATTTCCGCTGCGGTGAATAAGCCAGTCATACCACGGCGTTGTAAAGCAATACCAGCTTTGAGATAGCCAAAAGCAGGACCACATACATTAGCAGCCATACTAGTTTCATCACCAAGAGTAAAAGTATGGGTCGAGATTTTGCCTTCAAAAGTGCGCCCTGTAATCTTCACATTAGTACTGAGGGGTTTTTTGGGATTACGGGTATCTACTACACCTCCTACTGTAACGCGATCGCGATCGCAAATACCAGCCAATTCCAGCATAATATCATCTGCGTGTTCCATATTTTCTAAAGCAATAATGCCATTAGTTTTGTCTAGTAATGCAGAGACTTCGTCATCAGTCATTGCTCTAGCTGTTTCTACATCATATTCTGGCATATGGGCAATATCTTCGCGAATTGTAGCTCTATAGGCTTCCCAGTTAGCAATGCCTACACCAAAGGTAATTTTTACGCTGTGAATTTCCCCATAGCTTTGAGCTGCTACCGCTGCTGCTGCGGTTAAGAGTCCTGGGGTTGCACCACAACCGGTAAGATAGGTAATTCCTGCTGCTTGTAAATCCGTTTGTAATTCTAATAATTGTTCTACTGCGCTAGTGCGCTTGAGTGCATCTACTAATACTCCTTTCCAACCAGATTTAATAAACTGTCTGGCGACATCTGCCATAAAAGTATTGGGTAAGTTGGGTAAAGCTAGAAAATAACCTTCTACATTATGATTTTCCACTAAATCTTGAATACTTTGATTGCTGAGAATTCCATCAGGTTCTAGATAACCCACGGAACCTTGATTGTAAGCTTTAATTACAGCATCAGGGCTTAACTCAGACCCGTTGTAAGCATAGCCTTTACGGTCTGCTACTGCCACCCAAGACATTTCCCCTTTAGGCGCAAGGATTCTCGCTGCTGCTTGACCTAAACCCCCAAAACCCAACACACCAACTTGGATCGGATTATTTACTTTATCTATAATCATATTTTTCTTCTAACCTTGACACTCAGAGAACTCTAGCATTGCACATTTGCGGGCTATATATATAATCCAACTCGCCAGAACCTAAAACTATAATCTCATCCTTTCTGCTTTGGTTAGATGACAAAATAATTATTTTTTTGTTACATTTCTTATAGGCAATTTTAATAAATCAAGTACATATACTCAAAAAAAGCCCGAATAATGAGGCTATCAAGTACTGTATATCCTTAAAAGCTATGTAAATTTATGTAGCAAAATATCAACCTGTTCTGAATCTATTTCTAATCTTTTTCATTTTGGAGTTTTAATTTAGTATGAGTCTTAACTTTTTTTTCACTCAAATTTTTCGACCAAACATCAATCCTAATTTCTGGAACCAAACCAGTTGGGCAATATTTAGAGTTGTTGTGGGAATCATGATGATTCACAATGGCTTAGATAAGCTATCCAATATAGAAAGCTTTGCTCAAGCCTATGTGGCATATATTGGCTTACCTTTTCCTATTTTCTTTAGTTATGTAGCTGCTTTTACCGAATTAATTGGCGCACCTTTAGTGGCTATTGGACTCTTTACTAGACCTGCTGCTTTAGGTCTATTTGCCACTATGTGCGTAGCTATGTATCACCATATACTAGTGGCAGGTCTCAGCCTAGCTTATCTAGAATTATCAACTATCTATGCAGCTTGCTTTTTATTTTTCTTGGTTAATGGTGCTGGTTTATTTTCTACTGATGCCCTAATCACCAACTGGTTAGACCAAAATGCTTTATCCATTAGAGAAAAACAAATCATGCTGTTGGAAAAGTCATATAAATCAATAGATACCAAAGCAAAAGCTAAATAAAGCCAAAAGCTATTAAGTTTCTCTATACCCTAACTAGCAGCGATTTGAGCGATCGCAAACCCTAGTTAGGGTTTATCATATATTGAATTGCTTGAACAATCACAATCAAATTAAGTTTTATTGAGAAAATTTTATTTTTTATACTTTTTCCCCTTGACTAGAAACTTAAGCTGAGAAAAACTTAGAAAATAATGAAGTAAGTAACCCACACATTATTAACTTTTGATAAAATTCCAATCGTAGCCCTACTGAAGCTAAAAAAAGCTTACAGCAGAATACAAGAAGTACAAATAGACTTATATCTATTTGTGATTAGCCTAACAACATACTTAACTAACTAAAAAATGACTATGAATCTAGAAACCTTAGAGTTCATCATTTATCCCGATGGTCGGGTACAAGAAAAAGTTACAGGTATTGTGGGGTCTTCTTGTGAGGAGGTTACAGCAGCTATCGAAGCTGAATTGGGAGTAGTAATTTCCCAGAAACAAACTTCTGAGTACTATGCTCAAGAAAATACGCAATCTGCAAAAGTCAATAACCAAAGTGCTTTTAGTGATTGGTAAATTAACAAACTTTTTTAGGTTGTATCCACCTTAGTTCTATTTAAGACCCAAACAATTATGTCTCATTTCAGCAACATTAAAACTAAAATCCGTAATTTAAGTTCTTTAAAATCTGCCCTAAATGATATGGGTATTGATTGGAAAGAAGGTTCTGGTTCTGTAAGAGGTTATCAAGGGGAAACTAGAAATGCAGCAGTAGTTGTAGAACAAGATAACAACTACGATATCGGTTTTAGTTGGAATGGTAGTGAATACGAATTAGTAGCCGATTTACAATACTGGAATCAGCCTCTAACTGTAGACGGCTTTCTCAGACAAGTAACTCAACGTTACGCTTATCACACCGTAATTGAAGCTACTAACAAGAAAGGATTTAATATTTCCGAAGAACAAAAAAATGAAGACGGTTCAATCCGTCTAGTGGTACAACGCTGGAGTGCGTAAATGTCCGATTTTGCTTCTACCCCCGAACCTACAGGCTTTGAGCCAGAGTTAGGGGGGATTTTTCGAGATAGTGAGATCAGAACTGGTTTCGAGCCAGAATTGGGGGGAGTATTCCGCCAAAAAGGTGCTTATGTAGACGAGACTACTTGTATCGGCTGTAAGCATTGTGCTCATACTGCCCCTAATACTTTTTATATTGAACCAGATCACGGGCGAGCTAGAGTTTTTAATCAGGATGGAGACTCGGAAGAGTTAATCGAGGAAGCAATGGATACTTGTCCTGTAAACTGCATCCATTGGCGGGATTTTAGTGAATTAAAGAAACTAGAAGAACAAAGAAAGTATCAAGTTATTCATAACTTGGGGTTACCTCAAAAAGTGCTGCGCCCAGATCGAAAAAAAACTTAAAAATCTAATTAGTAATACTAGGACAAAGGCTGGACTTACTATCAAAGCCAAATTAGATAAAAATGAATACCCAATTGGAATTAAAATTAGTGACCAAGACTTTGAGAATTTGAATCTTGTGCGAGAAAGTTTTCATGGAGAATGGAAGTATTATCTTCTTCCTTAATTATTTTTTGAATGGCAAGTTATTTTTGCGCGACTCCTAAACTGAAAAGATTCCCTAAATAAGATAGCTAACTAAAAATATTACTCAAGTCTAAAATAAATCCTGGCAATATATCCTCTCCACTAATACTTTTCGGATTATTTAAAACCTCTACTGATTTTCCTGGACGATAAATTTCTACTGTTTTAGTTTTGGGTTCAATTAACCAACCAAGCTTAACTCCATTATCAATATATTCTTGCATCCTCGCGCGTTCCCTTGCGCCGTAAGACGGCGCGGGGTCGCTCGTCATCTTTAATTGTAAATCTTGATAACGTTGATTTTTAAGATCGCTAGCACTAACTAATTCGATGACAAAATCAGGAACAATAGGGGGAAAGCCATCTTGTTGTTCTAGTGTTAATTCATTCCATCTATCGAGTTTTACCCAACTAGCATCGGGACTTTTTCTCGCACCATTAGGAAGTACAAATACAGTAGAAGAATCGAAAGCTTCTCCCGCACCATTTTTATCTGTCCAATTACCTAATTGTTGAGTTAAACGGCGGTTTTTCCTTCCCGCACTTCCACCAGTAGGCGACATAATAATCAATTCTCCTGATGCAGTAAGTTCTAATCTGGCTTCTTGTTCGTAAGTAGCTAGTTGCTCAAATTGTTGAGCAGTGATCTTAAAACCCTGAGGAATAGCTATTTTAGTCATCTTCTAGCAATATTTTGTGAGTTTAAGGCTCAAGAGTTATACTTTTGCTGTTATCAAGTTAATTCTACCAATAATAAATAGTTTGGCTTGGGTACATATCTCATGAAATTTTTTCGAGCTATTCCTTTATTTATCATTATCTGGGTCATATATCATTTAGTTATTATCTGGGGGTCATCGACAATACTAAGTAATGAGTTGTTCAAAATTCCTTTAGTTTCAGGAACTATATGGACAGTAACGGTTAGTGATTTATTACTAGTAGCGGGATTAATTGTGCTTTATCTCGAAATTCTCCAAGCCACTTTAGCTGGGATAAGCTCAGTGTTAAATCACACTTTTTCCACCTTAGTTTGTATTGTCTTTATTGTGGAGTTTATTGTTATCAGCAGTTCTAGCAATTCAACTTTTTTTCTTTTGGGTTTAATGTCCTTGATTGATGTACTTGCTGGCTTTACTATTACTATCGCTGCTTCTCGTCGAGATATTATTACTCGTGATTAAATAATAAATTCTAGGATTTAAAAGCATCCATAACTGCTTTTTCTATATCCTGCCAAGGAATATTGTGTTGACGAGCGAGGTTAGCACAATCTTCATATTCTGGTTTAATGTTAATTAATTTTTGTTTGTCTGCTTCTCTCCAACTAGCAATTTTTACTTTGACTACACCATATTTAGTTTCTACTGATTGAACTTCTCGATGAAGAATGCTGCGAGATTGATTACGTTCTCGAATCCCTAAAGTACTGGTTTCTTGGAAAATAATTTCTTGGCAAATTTCCGCTTCTGTAGGATGACAAATAACTGTTAAAAGCGTTCCCAAGCGGGATTTTTTCATAGTAATAGCTTGGGAAAAAACATCCAATGCACCAACTTCTAAAAGTCTTTCGCAAGTATAAGCAATGATTTGAGGATTTAGATCGTCAATTTGGGTTTCTAAGACGGTGATTGTTTCTTGAATAAACTTATTTGTTTGCTCTGGTTGGGTTGCTGTCCCAATCCAGAGACGTAAAATATTGGGGATAGGCAAATCTCTGCTACCTGCACCCAATCCTATTTTCTCAATCGTCATCGCTGGAGGAGAACCAAAGTCTCTGACTAAAGTAGTCGCGATCGCAGCTCCTGTAGGGGTTACTAGTTCTTTTTTGATACCATTATCATATACTGGCACTCCTCGTAGTTTCCATAATTCC
The DNA here is from genome assembly GCA_030065715.1 of Xenococcaceae cyanobacterium MO_188.B19. Taxonomy (GTDB): domain Bacteria; phylum Cyanobacteriota; class Cyanobacteriia; order Cyanobacteriales; family Xenococcaceae; genus JASJCP01. The sequence continues at coordinate 5,548 of JASJDF010000125.1, forward strand.
AACACCGCAGGTACAGGGACAGCCAATATACCATGAGCAGCTTTAACTGTACCACCACCAGTGGGCATGGAAGAACAATATAGATGGTCAATATCTAACCAATCTAACCCAAGGCAAGTTCCGACAATATCTATAATTGCATCAGTTGCACCTACTTCATGAAAATGAACTTTATCTGGGGAAATACCGTGAACCGAGCCTTCAGCAATAGCCAACTGTTGAAATATCTTTAAACTCCAATCTGTAACTCGTTCAGAAAGGGATGCGGTTGTAATGATTTGTTGAATTTCTGGTAGATGTCTAGCAGGAAAATGGTGGTGATGATGATCGCTATGTTTGGTTGATGTTAACAACTGGACATAAACTTTAGTTGCTAACTGGCTATTACGATGTACTTTTGCTTGCTTTAGTTGATATTCTGCGGATATACCTAATTTAGCGAGATTATCCTGAAGATAGTCCCAAGGTACTCCTGCGTCTATGAGCGCGCCTAAGAACATATCCCCTGCAACTCCTGTAGGACATTCTATATAGGCTACTTTATTCATTTGATTCACATTGGAAAGATGGCTATATTATACGAACTTCACCCCCAAAATCCCCAACAACGCACTATTGAAAAAATTGTCTCTTCCCTAAGAAGCGGAGCCGTGATGCTATATCCTACTGATACAGTTTATGCTATTGGTTGCGATCTCAGCGTCAAATCTGCCTTACAAAAAGTCAGAAAAATCAAACAATTATCTAATGATAAACCCCTAACTTTTTTGTCTTCTTCTTTATCTAATATTGCCCAATATGCTAAAGTAAGCGATCGCGCCTATCGTATTATGAAACATTTAATACCTGGTCCCTACACTTTTCTACTACCTGGTACAAAATTAGTACCCAAATTAGTAATGAGTCCCAAAAGAAAAACTACAGGTATTCGAGTTCCCGATCAACTGATTTGCCAGAAACTACTAGAAACTCTTGGCAATCCTATTATTTCTACTTCCGCTCATTTACCTGATGAAGAAGGGGATTTTCCTACTATTGGAGTGGAAAAAGTTAGATTATTTGATAGCCTCGAAAATTCAGTAGATATTATTATTGATGATGGAACAGAACCAGGTTTTGAAGTCTCAACTATTTTGGATTTCACTGAAGATGAGCCAATAGTAGTTCGTAAAGGTCTAGGATGGAAAGAAGTACAAACTTGGTTAGATTATGTACCATAGATTATATTAATTTATCTATATTCTATTCATCAAAAAATGAATGTTACTAGAAATAATTAAATCATCATAATCTATCTCTTGAAAAATTAGTTTTGGTATATAAAATTTAATCTAGGAATGTAGAAGAGAACAGAATTTCATAAATAGTTGTTCGGTTGTCCCTCATTTATAACTATAATGCTATGTATAAATAAAATAGTTTCCATACATTAAGACTTGGAAAGTATAACAAAATACAGAATGCTCCAAGATTTTAATCGAATTATTTTATGACATTGGCTAATTAGAATCACAATCCACAAATCAATCAGTTCATGTTTACAAAAAGGGCATATGCCTCACTAAAAAAAGGTGTAACTTATTGGAATAAATGGCGTTCTCAAAATTCTATTACTATAATTGATTTTGCAGGAGCAAATCTTAGTGGTGCCAACCTAATAGGAATCGACTTTAGAGGCGTTAATCTCCGTGGTGCCAACCTAATTAAAATCAATCTAACTAATGCTAATTTAGACGGCGTAGATCTTAGTTATGCCAATCTAACTAAAGCTAACTTAACAGGTGCCAGCTTGATTGGAGCTAATTTAACAGGAGCAAGCTTAATTGAAGCCAATTATCGCCATGCAGAATTTACAGGCTCGACTCTAAGTCTAGCTGATTTAAGTGAATCGGATTTGCGAGTGGTGAATTTTAGTTCAGCAGAATTGATTGGTGCAAATCTCACTCAAGCCAATCTTAGTGGTGCTAATTTTACTGGCGCAAAACTAATTAGAGCCAATTTATCCCAAGCTAATTTATCTCAAGCCAATCTTACAGATGGTAATTTAAACTCTAGCAATCTTAGCAAAGCTAATCTTCATCAGGCAATTCTATGTCAAGCAGAGCTACGAGATACCAATTTACAGAAAGCAGATTTAGAAAAAACTAATTGTATTCAAGCAGATTTAACCGAAGCGAATTTATCTCAAGCCAATTTAAAATTAGCTAATTTATCTCAAGCCAATCTATCCCAAGCTGATTTATTAGATGCCAATCTATCTCAAGCCAATCTATCTCACGCTGACTTAAGTCGTGCTGATTTGAGTCGCGCCAATCTCTTTAAAGGAAATTTATCCCACGCTATTTTAGTCGAAACTCAAGCTCTATTTGCCAATTTTAAACAGTGTGTTCTAACAGGAGCTTGCTTAGAAAAAACAAAAATAAATCAAGAAACTTGCTTTCAAGATGTAACTTGTCATCAGATTTATTTAAAATATAGTCAACAGCAATCTCATCAAAAACAAGAATCACAAAATTTAACTATTCAGGAATTTACTGAAATTATTAATCGTCTCATTGGTAGCGTAGATTTATTTTTTGATGATAATATTGACTGGTTCGTTTTTCTGTTAACTTTACAAAAAATTGAAGTTCAATACAATATTAAAAAAATTTACATTAGAGAAATAGAATATATCAAGAAAAACTCTGTTAAAATCAACGTCGTAATTGCTGCAAATTTTGATAATAGTGATTTCCTAAAATACTTTTGGCACAAATATAACCTGATTATGGATGCTAAAGGTAAACTGATAAAAAAGCAGCATCTAAACCGCAAAATACCGACGGCAATATACAAGATTGATACTAGATATCAAGAAAATTATTTAGATTTTGACATGGCAAGTAGTTAAAAACTCACCATAAACAAAGCCAACTTGATATTATTTTGCATAATAAATATAACCATCTAAACCTTTGGCTTTAATTTTGTTAATAAACTTCTCCGCAGCAGCCTTTTGAGAAAATGCACCAAGATAAATAAATATACCTTGGGGAAAATTAACCAGAGAAACATTTTTCACTTGCTCTTGTGCTAGCTGTAAAGATTCCTCTCCTGTGTATTCCACTAAAATGTAGTAGTAAGAAATACTTGCAATACTAGAACTAATAATCCCTTTATTAGGTAAGTTGGTAGGAGGAATTGCCAGAGGTAAGGAAACTGGTCTTTTAGTATCTGATTCTTTTATCGTTGTAGAAATACTACTTAATGAATTCAGGCTAGGGGTAATGAACTCCTGGGCTGCAAGATTTGTCTTTCCTGCTAGTATTTCTGGAGTGGGTTTTAGCTCCTGGCTTCCCGTGGGTTTAAAGAATTTATCTTTGAGGAGCACGCTAGCCGATACCATATTAACTAATAAAATGATAGAAATTGCCCCAATACGCCAAAAATTTAGGTATTCTGCTCCATTGTTTGATAATTTAGCAGTACCATCTTTATCAACACCATCAGAGATGCTTCCTAGCCGAGAGCCTTTCCCACGGTCAAAAAGCCTAGAAGCAGCTAAACGACCATTAGGATTACTTTTAGGGGGATTAAACAAATTAATCGAGTCTAAGTGCCCTTCCGAGGAAGAAGCCCCAGAAATTTTTTGCAGGGCTGGTTGACTTTGTTTATTTCCAAGCTTTGTACTATGGGATTTTTGGTTAGAAGAAGATGATTTAGCCACGAGTTTTCAACCAATTTTCACAAGACATACCACAGCATAGCCTCTCTCAGAAAGAATAGGGGGTTTTGATCGATTAAGTCTCTGATATGAAAAAATGAAATTATTTCAGCTATCCTTCACAACCAAAATTGCTAATTACTTTTTGTTATTAGCTTTAATCACAGTGGGGATAGTGGGAGGAGTAGCCTATTCTAGAGCTAAAAAAGCCCTTGAGCAAGCTGCTTTTGCTCGTCTGAATGTGGCAGCAACTCTCAAAGAAGAAGAGATTAGTCGTTGGTTTGAAGATCAACAAAGAGATTTTTTGCTTACTACTCAAATGCCTGATGTTAAAAACAATTTCAACATATTAGTAAATTCTTCTAGTAGGGTTGAAAAGAACCAAGCCTATCAAGTTTTGAGTTGGTATTTTCAACAAGTTAGTCAAATTAAACCTAGTCTGCAAGAAATTTTTATTCTAGATCGTAGTAATAAAATTATTCTTTCTACTAATCCGAAGCGGGAAGGAAACTATGAAATTTTAGCTAACATTACCTATGTAGAAGAGGTTAAGTTAGGAGCAGATTTTGCCCCAATTTTTTATGTCTCTCCTGTAACTAGACAACCAGCTATTACTCTGGCTAAACCTCTTCCCCAAGGAATGATTGTAGTTGACTTGAATTTAGATCGTATCGACCAAATTGTGCGAGAAAAAACTGGTTTGGGAATGAGTGGTGAAACTTATTTAGTAGGTTCTCTAATTAGTAAAAATTCTTTTATTGCAGGAAACTCTAAGAATAATCAAACCTTTCCTGATGGAATTAATAGTAAGGGAATTGATGCAGCAATGAGTGGGATGAGTGGTTATGGACTCTATCGCAACTATGCTAATTCTCCAGTACTAGGAGTATATCGATGGCTCAATGAACAGGATATTGCTTTACTAGTAGAAATAGACCAAGAAGAAGCATTTTATCCTGCTAATCAATTGGCTACTACCATTATTTTGGTAGGACTAGTATCAGTTTTTGGATTATTAATTGGGGTAAATTGGCTATCGAAGCAATTACATCTCTCTCGCAAACAATTAGAAGACTACAGTAATCAATTACAAGTTAAAGCACAAGAAGCAGAAACCGCTAACCGTGCTAAAAGTCTATTTTTGGCTAATATGAGTCATGAATTACGGACTCCTCTGAATGCAATTTTAGGTTTTTCTAATCTCATGGCAAGGGACACTTCTGTTAGTTCTGAACAAAAAGAATATGTGGGTATTATTAATCGCAGTGGGGAACATCTTTTAAATCTGATTAATGATGTGTTGGAGATGTCTAAAATTGAGGCAGGGAAAACTACTTTAAATCCTGAGCCTTTTAATCTGAATCAATTGTTACAAACAATTCAGGAAATGTTTCAAATCAAAGCTCAAAGTAAAAAGCTCTGGTTTGAATTTATTCTATCGCCTAACTTGCCACAATATGTAATTAGTGACCCTCGCAAACTACGTCAATCCTTAATCAATCTTTTAAGCAATGCAGTTAAATTCACTTCTAGTGGTGGGGTTACTCTGAAGGCTTTAATATGTCGTACTGATAGTGAATTAAAAAGTAATCAGGCTCAACTTTGTTTTGAGGTTTCAGATACAGGAAAAGGTATTGCACCAGAGGAACTGGATAAATTGTTCGATCCTTTTGTCCAAACCGCTAGTGGTATTCAATCGGAAAGCGGTACGGGATTGGGATTGGCAATTACTAAGCAATTTATCAAGCTAATGGGGGGTGACATCCAGATAGCTAGTATCCTAGGGGAAGGTTCGACTTTTACTTTTGATATTAAGGTACTGTTGACCGATTCTTCTGAAGTTAAATCTGTAGCACCTAAAAGACAAGTTAAAAAAGTTGCCCCAGGACAAAAAAACTATCGTATTGCCGTGGTAGATGATCAAGAAACTAATCGTCAGTTACTAACTGAGTTATTGCAATCGGTGGGTTTTGAAATTCGCACTGCTAATAATGGTCAAGAAGCGATCGCATTATGGCAAGAATGGCTACCTGACTTGATTTGGATGGATATGCGAATGCCAATTATCGATGGCTACGAGGCAACTCAACAGATTAAAAGTCTCCCTGAAGGAGATAAGACAATTATTATTGCTTTAACAGCTTCTGCTTTTGAAGAGCAAAAAGACAAGGTTTTAAGTATTGGTTGTGATGACTTTATCCGTAAGCCGTTTGCCGAATCCCTTATTTTCGAGAAAATGACTGAATATTTGGGAGTTGAGTATATTTTTGAGGAAACTTCTCCTGTTGAAACTACTTTAACTGAAAATACTACAGATGCTTTAGACTTAAGCTCTTTACCATCAGAATTGATTACTAAAATTCGTGATGCTGCGATCGCAGTAGATGGAGAACAAATCGAACAATTACTAGCTCATATCCCTGCTGATTCTCAAAATGTTGCTGAAGCTATTAAAAAGATGATTGGGAATTACGATTTTGACGGAATCATTGAACTGACAGAATAGTTAATTATGATTAATCCTCATTGGTAATTCCACTCTAACAGTTGTTCCTACTTCTGGCTTACTTTGTACCGAGATATTTCCTTGATGCAAATCGATCGCCCTTTTAACGATAGCCAAACCTAAACCAGTACCAGGAGTGTCTCCTACATTACTAGCACGGTAGAAAGATTCAAACAGATTTTTTTGGGCTTCTAAAGGAATGCCAATACCGCGATCGCGCACTTCTAAAATTATTAAATTTTCTTGTTTAGCTAAGGTTAAATCGACAGCTTCCTGATCAGCAGAATATTTTAAAGCATTAGATAATAGATTGGTGAGAATATGCCATAACAGTTTCTGATCAGCAGAAATTTCTAAATTATCTTCTGAAGAGTTTAAGTTAATCACTCGATTTTGATAAGAAAGCTTAAGTTCTTTAATAATTTGCTGACAAAATTCTTCTAACTCAAAGTTACTAAAATTGAGTTTTTGCTGCTTCGATTCTGTTCTACTCAAGATTAAAACATCCTCTAGTAAATATTGCATATTTAGAGCAGCTTCTTTAATTAAATTTAAGTAAAACTGGCTTTCTTCTAAATCTAACTTTTCAGGAGTTTTAATTAAAACATCAGCACAAACTAAAATTCCACTTAAAGGATTACGAAATTCATGGGATGCCATAGAGATAAAACTGGATTTTAAAGCTCTTAATTCTTGTTCTTTTTCTAATGCTTGGCGAATTTCCGCTTCAGCTTGTTTTCTGATAGTAATATCGCGCCCGATATATACACAATTAAAAATTTCTTTGACTTCAGTAGGGGCTAAAAAACAGTTGAATTCAATAGTTACTTCTTTACTAGCTTGATTCTTGGTAGTGCAATTAAGTTCTAATTTTTGGGTATTTTTTTGTCCTAATTGAAGAGATTTAAAAATTGCCAGGTGATCAAACTTAGGGTCATTAATTATTTCTGAAATATTATGACTTATAACTTCTGATACAGAATAGCCCAAAATGGCAGTAATTGCTTTATTAGCTCGATTAATCGAGCCAGAAGCATCAGA
>JASJDF010000126.1 GCA_030065715.1 Xenococcaceae cyanobacterium MO_188.B19
ATCGATTTTGACACTCCCCATAGCTACACTCCCTCCTTGCGTCGGTCGTTAAAGCTAGGGGATTCTTGGTTCATCGCCTCGCCGTTAGACAGCAAGCTTTCGCCAACTGCCCAAGAGGGCAAAACTCCCCAAGCATAAGTTCCCGAATGTCCTGCGGTACTTAATCCTCGTTGCAGAATATTGATGGCAGCATTTACATCTCTATCCTCGGTATATCCACACTCACAGATATGAGTTCTAGTAGAAAGAGATTTTTTTACTACTGCTCCACAGTTAGAACAGATTTGGCTGGTATGGTGCGCTGGTACCGCTACCGTTGCTTTTCCATACTTGTAACCAAAATATTCTAACCATTGCCTAAAGGTTGACCATCCTGCATCACTTATCGACTTGGCTAGTTTTCGATTTCTAACCATGCCTTTGACATTTAAGTCTTCATAGGCGACCAAATCATTAGATTGGATTACGCAGTATGCTACTCGCTTGCAATACTCTTGACGCTGCCTACTTACTCTTAAATGTTTTCGTGCATATCTGTTTCTAGCTTTGTGATAATTAGAAGATTGTTTTTTCCCTTTTTGATACTTCTTAGACTTTTTCCTGTTAGCTCGATTTAATTGTGTCTCGGCTTGACGATAAAACTGGGGTATTGGTTCTAAATAACCGTTTGAGTCTGCATAGAATTCCTTCAAGCCGACATCAATTCCAAGACATTTCTGAGTAACAGGAAATGGTTTAACCGTATCTCTAGGGTCGAGCTTTAAAACAAATTGAACATAGTATCCATCAGCGCGTCTAATGATTCTGCATCTTTTGAACTGCTCTAACTGAAAGTAGCTTAAATCACGACTGACAATTAACTTGAGAGTTCCTATTCCTTTTTTGTCGGTAAAAGTTATCCTCTTTCTGTCTTCAGATAATTTCCATCCAGAAACTTTATATTCCACTGAACGAGAAGTACGCTTGAATTTTGGATAGCCTTTCTTGCCTGGTATTTTCTTTTTACAGTTATCAAAAAAGCGACTGATACTAGACCATGTTCTTTCTACAGCGCATTGTGTTGCATGAGAATTCAAGTCTTTAACAAACTGATACTCTTTTCTGAGTTGGGTGTTGTGTTTATAGATGTCGTATTTTCCTACGCCTCGATTATCCATCCAATATCTGAGACATTTGTTACGGACAAATTGAGCCGTTCTAATTGCCTCATCTATGGCTAGACATTGCTGTGGTTTTGGATTACGAACTTTAAACTCTAAAACAAACATTCTGACGCTGTACTCTATAGCGTCATTGTACCATAATAAGACAGGTCGGGAATAAATTCCCTCGCTTACCCCATCAATGAATTGAGGGGCTTGCGCTCTGAGGGTTTTGGTCAATAATTGCTTGCGATGACAGCAAATTAGCCACGTAAAAAGATATGAATTTGATCCTTAAAAAAAAAAGCTAAGTTTTATTGTGTATAAATTAGACTGGTAATCTTCAAATATCAACTAAGGAATTTTATTCATGGAACACGTTACTTCTAGTTTAATGCTGAAACGCCCTATCACAGTTAAGGCGATCGTGACTTCTCGTTGGAAAGAAGAAGTACAACAACAACTTCAAGGTCAAATTTCTCAACTAGACAAGCAAATGCAACAGTTGGAAATGCAGGGGAAAAGAACAGTAGAGGAAATTCAAAAACAAAGTAAAAACGCTGCTAATCCTCAAGTGACTAAACAAATTGAGAATATCAAGAGTCAGGTTAATCAAAAGAATAGTGAGATACTCAATAAAAAAAATCAGCTTCTACAACAATTACAACAAGTACAGTTGTTGGAATTAGACAAGGAAGTTGTACAAGCACAGATGGAAAGCTTTTTCCGTGTGGAAAAAGGAGACAATCTCGTTAAAAAACTTAATGTAGAAATTGTAATTAGAGATGGTGTAATAGAAGACATACGCGGAGAAATATAACTAGACTCTAAACTTATTAGCCCAAAGCTACTCCGAAGTCCAAGATAATCACCAGGGTTAGGCTTCCGACTCTTGTAGCAGCGCAAAATAATCTTCTGTGTCGTCGCAAGTTCGAGCCTCCCCTGAAAAATTTAAGTAATATTAACCTCTAATTTTTGCTTTTCTAAGTTTACTCTTATCAGGAAATATCGTAGATATTACCGACAAAGATGTTAGTATAAAGTCGGAGAATAAAGATATAAAGATAGGCATTTACATTTCAGTATTGCAGGGTTCAGCCACGAAGTATTGATTTAGCTCTTTTCTAAGAATATCGTCTCTCTCAACGCAACCCTCATCTAGGAGACAAACGAATTTTATGTCAATCTATGTAGGTAACTTGTCCTATGAAATCAACCAGCAAGACTTAAATGAAGTCTTTGGTGAATATGGCACTGTTAAACGTGTTCATATTCCTACTGACCGTGAAACAGGACGAGTTCGCGGCTTCGCTTTTGTAGAAATGGAATCAGAAGCCGACGAAGACAAAGCTATTGAAGCTCTAGACGGAGCAGAATGGATGGATCGTAGTTTAAAAGTGAACAAAGCTAGACCTCGCCAAGACAGAAGTTCTTTTAGTGGTGGTCGTAGAAATAACCGCTTCTAAGCTCCGAACTTATATTCCTTTTCAAGCTTCAAACTTAAATTTAATAACGCTTCTGGGAATCACACGGATTAATTCCACTGGCATTTCCTAGAAGCTTTTTGTTGTCTTCATGGAGATCAATTAACACATGGCTAAACGTCGCAACGCCAAGAAAGAAAAAGCAGCACGTAATAAAATCAATGCTCGAAAATTCCGTAAATCATCTTCTCGTTATGGGAAGAGGGGTAAAAGATGGTCTAATTACAATAATAATAGTGATAATAAACAGTCTTCAGAAACTAAGTCTGAGGATTCTGGATCGTCCAAATCTACTTCAACCACCAATACCACGGATAAGTAATGTTAGTTAGACACTGCTAAAAAATGTAAGGTGGGCAAAGTTATGAATATTTTGAAGATAAATATTCAGCTTAATGATTTTTGTTCCATAAAATAAAATTGTAGGGTGTGCATTGCACACCCTACAAAGGATTAATTAGCGCAAGCTACACAACTATCGCTAGATTCTTTAAAATCATCTTTTTGTACAGTGCGGATATAGTAGATAGCCTTACAGCCTTCTTTCCATGCCATCATTAGAGTTTCATAGATATCTTTAGCTTTGAGGCTTCTTTCTGGCTCATTGGGGAAATATACACCTTTATTGAGATTAAAGAGTAATTCCATTGAGATTCCCGTATCAATCCATTGCTGAATAGTCGCTACGGCTTCAATTACAATTTTTTGATCCAGGGTTTTGTTTTCGTGGTAAAACCAGAAATCATCTTTAATAAATGGTGGTGCAATGGGTACTGTACCTTTTGCCCATTTGTCGTAGAAGAATTTACTATAGACGGGGAGAATACTGGCAGTACAACCTTGTACTAAAGAAGATGAAGTATTGGGCGCGATCGCGGTAATATGGGAATTACGAATACCGTGTTGTTGTATATCTTGGGATAATTTTTCCCAACGATCTTTCTCTACTGCATTTTCTAAAAACCACTCTACAGGTTTTGCACCTATGAGCTTTCCTTGACTCCATTCACTACCTGGGAAAGCAGTATAAGCTCCTCTTTCTTTCGCTAATTCCATAGAAGCATGGGTACACCAATAACCCATATCTTCAAAGAGATAACTGATTTTAGCAGTATCTTTATAAGTCAGATGGCGTTTGGCTAACCAGTCGGCTAAACCCATTGCACCCACACCAATAGTGCGATATTTATCGTTATGAGCTTTACTAGCTGCAAAAGGAGGAGTAGTAATATCTATAGTATTGTCCAGAATTCTGACTGCTATAGTGCAAATAGCTGGTAATTCTGATTCTTCTACATTGGCAAGATTCAGAGATACTAAGTTACAAGAATGAGCTTCTACTCCTGGCTTAACATTAGAAAAGCTTTCACAACATTGTCCTGTAAGAATGCCATTAAACATTCCTAAATGTCTTTTAGGTTCCGTAAAGCAATAAGTATCATCTATTCTGCCAGTTATTTCAATACTCTCAACCTTGATAAACTGGGTTGCTTGTCTTTGGGGTAAACGAGTTTTCCAGTTTAGGCGATTGGTTTGTAACCCTAATTGGGAAAGTTGATACAAACCATTGGAGTTAATGGTTAGGCGATAGGTAGTCTGACAGTAATAGTCTCTTAAGTTTCCTTTCCCATCAGGTAGTTTTCTGTATCCTTTGGGATTCATTAAGCCGACTTTTGAGTCAATACCCAATGTTTGGAGCATTAGTCGAGTTTTAAGCAGAAACTCTTTGTTAATTGAAGCAATGCTCAAAGATTCATTATCACCATTGCGATATACTGAGCCATCTGCATCTAATAATCCTGCTAACCACTCTAATCGAGAATTTACGGTATAACCGTTAAGAGGAACGGTAAATTTAGGTTTAATGTCTAGGGGAAGCTTACAAACAACGCGCTCTTGTTTAACATCCTCATAAACAGCCAAGTCTGATTTTTCGTATAAAGTAGTCCCATTCGACCATAATTTGTTTCTAACATCTATATACTGAAGTAAATCGCGTTTTTCTCCGTATAAGTCTAGCTCTGGATGATTCCCTTTATTAGAGTAACTACCATCACCACTAAAGAAACCAGATGTATAGGCATAAGGAAAATCAATATCGTCTTCTGACTCTATTACTGGTAGCTCATATTTAATCAGTTTATCCCCTGGTTGTAAGTCCTGCGCCTCAACTTTTCTGGGTTTGCTACGATAGGTATCCTGTAACCAGAAGTGATGATAATAGGTACATTCTAAACTCTCACCATTGGATAAATTGATTTTAAGTAGTTTTTGGTTTGTTCCTGTTTGACGCACTAAAACCTTAGACCATTCACTACCATTCCAGACGTTAACATTTTCTCCTGCTAGTTCTACTATGGGAAGCTGTCCTCGATCTGTTAAGACTAGAGTTTCAGGTGCAACACATAAATTTACTCCTGGTATATAGCCTTCGTGCTTGTTAGGATTTGCTTCATTAATAGTATCTTTAAAGGCTAAATAGGGCATTCCCGTTTCAACTTGAGAACGCATTATCTCTTTAAATAATTCGCGAGCGTTAACTTTTTTATAAAGAGTAATCTTTTGATCTAACTCTGTTTCTATTTGAGAGTAAGCTTGTTCAAATTCTGTTCCCCACAGTTCGGCTAAATCTATACCCAAATTAGCTTTAACTTCATAGGGATCGACTAATGTCCATTCTTGCTTAGTTTCTACCCGACGCATAAATTCATCGGAAATGACTAATTGAGGAAATACATCATAGGCTTTGCGTCTTTGATCGCCATTTTCCGTTTGCATTTCCAGAAATTCTGGTACATCTAAATGCCAAACATCTAAGCCTACAGTAACAGCACCAGCTCTTCTTCCCCCCTGATTAACCGCGATCGCGGTATCGTTTAATAATTTAATCCAGGGTACAATGCCACCACTAGCTTTTTCTTTCCCCATTACCCAGCTACCAGTAGCACGAATGCGGGAAACATTGACTCCTACACCACCACCGTTTTTAGAAATTCTCGCTGTATTGGTAATTTCGCTAAAGATGCTCTCTAAGTTATCATCCATGGCAATAATAAAGCAGCTACTCAAAGAGCCATTGGGAACCCTCAGATTAGCTAGTATGGGAGTGGCTAAAGATATTTTTCTTTGGGCGATCGCTTCATAAAACCGTTTCGCTACAGCTAATCTATTATGCGGTACTTCTACTTCAGCCAATAGTAAAGCGCAGGTTAAAAACGCTTCCTGGGGTAACTCATCAGCTAATAAATATCTTTTTGTGAGTAATACAGCCCCCGCATAATCATAGTCTTTATCCCATTCTGGGCGAATCCAAGAGCCAGCAACGGTTAATTCTTCAGGAGAATATTGTAATATAGCGCGATCATATCTGTGATTTTCTACTTGTAAATTAACTGTTTCAGCATAATTACCATACCCATATCCCCTACTTACTAAAACATCTTTCCACAAACTCCAGATGTGTAATCTTCCTGCCACATAACGCCATTCTGGTTCGTTGGGGCTGCACATTCCCAAGGCGCAATCGATTAAATTGTCTTGGATTTCCCTAGTGGTAACGCCATTACGCAATCTAGTGGTCAATCCCGCTTCTAGTTCTATGGGGTTAATATCCTTATCTTGAGTCGCCCACTCAACTACGGAGCGAATTTTTGTAATGTTCAGAGGTGTAGTTGAACCATCGCGACGAATTACTTGGATATCATTAACTGCAACAGATTGAGCTGTTGTTTCAGATGCTTCTGTAGGAATATTAATGGCTGGAGATAAAGAAACTATTGATCGGGTTTGGATTTGCTGCATATACAAAGACTTCACTCAAGTCGTGGCTATGGAATTATAATATAGCGCAACTTTTCTGTTACATATAGTGGTCAGATTACAATATTAACCTTTAATCACTCTATATGTAGTTGTTTGACCCATTGTTATGGTATTGATCTGAAGATAAAAATTTACCAATTAAAGTTTTGTCTGATACTGACGGAGATTATAATTTGTGAATGTTTTACTAGCAGTCGAAAGTACTCCGCCTTTTCACGACGGAGCGAAGCGAGACTTGACGGACGGCTGAAATGGGCGAAGACGCTTCGCCCATCACGTCCTCCTCTTGGTCGGGGAACCCGACCGAGCTTCCTCGCTCTGCTTCGACTTCGTCAAACTAAGTTAGTTTATATTTATTTCATAAGTGGATAATCAGACAAACGAAACCTACATCAATCATCCAACCTTCGGACTTCTCTACCGGATTTGTTTAATTCAAGATCATCAAGAGTTATTTACGACTTTATACGCCCAGCGGTTATTTTTTTTAGTGACCATTAGTCCTAATAAACTGGATTTTGAAACCATTACTCGCTCTGATGCTCGTATGTTAGTAGAACAGAAAATGCGAAAATTGCGTAGTATTAATTCTTTAACGGAATACCAACAACTGCAAAAAGTTTATCAAAGTACTTTCCAATAGTATGGAAAATGAATTAATAACTCAAATACCTCAGCAAATAGACTTAATTCGGCAAAAAATCCCTTCTCACGTTCGTCTAATTGCGGTGAGTAAGCAAATATCTGCATCTGCTATTCGGATTGCTTATAACTGCGGAATTCGGGATTTTGCTGAAAATAGGCTCCAAGAAGCGATCGCAAAACAAGAACAATTACAAGACTTATCTGATATCTGTTGGCATTTTATTGGTCATATCCAAACTAAAAAAGCCCGTAAAGTATTAGAGCATTTTTCTTGGATTCATTCCTTAGATAGTTTGAAATTAGCTAAAAAACTGAATAATTTAGCAGCAGAATTATCTGTGTCGCCTCAAATTTTACTCCAAGTCAAAATTTTACCCGACCCCAATAAATATGGTTGGGAAGTACCAGAATTATTGGCAGCTTTACCAGAACTAAATTCTTGTGATTATCTTAATATTCAAGGTTTGATGGCAATTTTGCCCCTAGGTTTATCTCCAGAGCAAACTTTATCTGCTTTTACTGAAACTCGAAAAGTAGCTGAAACTATCCAACAGCAACAATGGTCGAATTTGGCTATGAATGAGTTATCTATGGGAATGTCTGGGGATTATTTATTAGCTATTAAAGCTGGAGCAACTATGGTGCGTTTGGGTACGATAATTTTTGGTCAAAGAGCTATGTAAGTAATTTTACTAACATTGATGAGCTTGAATCAAACTAATTGTACTCATATTGTTGAACTTTTATTAACCAATACTACAATAAATTAATTTTACTGAATAAATAATAGCAATTTGTCCATTTTTCATGATTTTAAAATTAATCAAAGTAATATGATATTGCCAACAGACAAAGAATCCATGGAACGAATATAAGCCAAGTGTGAGTCGGGAATTATAGCCATTGACTATTATTAGTAAAACCAGGAATAAATCAAAAAAGAGCAATCGCTCATCACATTTCCTAGTATTTTTATACTGTATAGATAGCTAATAATTCCTCATTCTAGATAATCTTGAAGGAAAACCGTAATAAATATTTAATTTTTTTATTTTATTATTGCCAATCCTTGAAACTTGGTTTATAAAAGTAATTCTAACAATAGCAACTGCCTAGATACAGTGCTAGTTATGTTGAGGGATGATGAATTGTTGCTCCCTTTCTCCTGATGGTATTGATATCTAGACCTTAGAAGGGATGGTTCGATTTTAGTTTAATTAGTGAAGTAATGGAAATGTAAATCATGTTTAGCAACATCAAAAATATCTTAGGATTTCCCGAAGAACAATACGATGATGAGTACGAAGTTTATGAACCTGATGAAGAAGAAACAGATTTTTCTGAATCAGATGTAAGCCGGTACGAATCTCAAGATGCTGCATCCTCAAATAACCGCAATTTTTACAAAGCAACTAAGTCTAAGAAGGGAGAAAAGCTAGTGAGTAACGTTGTAGGAATGCCTGGAATAACTAATAGCAATGCAGAAGTATCAGTTATTACTCCTCGTTCTTTTGAAGAAATGCCCGAAGTTATTCATGCTTTACGAGAAAGAAAATCGGTGATTCTCAATCTTAATATGATGAATCCAGAAGAGGCACAAAGGGCTGTAGATTTTGTATCTGGTGGTACCTATGCCATGGATGGTCAGTATGAAAGAGTAGGAGAAAGTATTTTTCTGTTTACTCCTAGCTGCGTTAAAGTTAGCATTCGTTCAGAAATTATTGATGATTTAACAACTATCTCCAATAATCCTGGAGTTCGTCGCCCTACTCCTAAAAATGCAGACTATTGGCAAGAAGCCACTGCAATAGGACAGTAATATTTATTATTAGCAATGACATTAGATGCAATTAATCTAGGAATCATTGGAGGGGGGGTGATGGCAGAAGCGATCGCCTCCCGTTTATTAGCAGCTAAAATCTATCCTGCTGGTACCATTTTAGTTAGCGAACCCCAAAGCCAAAGACGAGAATTTTGGCAGCAAAAATATGGAGTACAAGTAACCTCGGATAATCAGACTTTAGTAGAAAAAGCATCGATTATCCTCCTGGCGGTTAAACCCCAGATATTGGATAAAGTCTTAACTCAAGTAGATTTATCGAGTTTAACAACGAGTCAGCCTCTGATAATTTCTATACTAGCTGGTACAACTTTAGAGAAATTAGAATCAGCTTTTGTTGAATGTCCTGTAATTAGAGTAATGCCTAATACTCCTGCAACAGTAGGAAAAGGGATGAGTGCGATCGCATCAGGTAAGAAAGTTAATTCTGCTCATATGGACGCAGCAAAAAAGATTTTTGCTGCAGTGGGGCAAGTAGTAGAAGTGCCAGAATCAATGATGGATGGAGTTACAGGCTTATCTGGTTCGGGACCAGCTTTTGTCGCTTTGATGATCGAAGCCTTGGCAGATGGAGGTGTAGCGGTGGGTTTACCTAGAGCGATCGCGTTACAATTGGCAATCCAAACTGTTCTGGGAACAGCTAGTTTACTGAAAGAGTCGGGATTACATCCAGCAGAATTAAAAGATCGAGTTACTAGCCCAGGGGGGACGACTATAGCAGGGGTTGCAGCCCTAGAAAAAGCTGGTTTTCGCGCTGCTGCCATAGAAGCAGTGAAAGCAGCTTACAATCGTTCCCAAGAATTAGGTAGGTAGGAACATTACTTCGTACCCTTCGGGCAGCGGGAACTGCCCCTCTAGGAAGAAATTGCTTAAGAAATCTGCATCGGAGTCCGATTTTTATTGATATCATAAGCTGCTGGTTGAATTAAAGAAGTACCAGTCATTTCTGGGGGTTGGGGTATTTGTAAAATTTCTAGGATAGTAGGAGCTACATCCGCTAAACGTCCATTTTCCCGCAATTGCACTTCTGCACCATGACCAGGTATTTTTCTTTGTTCCCCTTCAATGAGAATAAAGGGTACAGGATTAGTGGTATGGGCTGTCCAAGCATTACCCAAAGCGTCCCGCATATATTCAGCATTACCATGATCGGCGGTAATCAAAATTGTGCCCCCTGCTTTGACAACCGAATCAATCAGAGTACCCAAGCAATCATCAACGGTTTCAATGGCTTCTACTGCTGCTTCTATGTTACCTGTATGACCTACCATATCAGGGTTGGCATAGTTGACCACAATTAAAGAGTAAATTCCCCGATCAACTGCGTTACATACTGCATCTGTTACGGCTTTAGCAGACATAGCAGGTGCTTGATCGTAGGTGGGCACCATCGGACTTTGAATTAACTCCCTGTCTTCTCCTGGTAAAGGCTCTTCAATACCTCCATTAAAGAAGTAAGTGACGTGGGGATATTTTTCAGTTTCTGCGGTGCGGAATTGACGCAAACCTTGTTCTGCAATAACTTCTCCCAAAATATTAGTCAAATTTTGAGGCTTGAATGCTACTTCGACGTTAATATTGGGGTCATATTGGGTAAAAGTAACAAAATTAAGAGATTCAATAGATTTTGTGGCAAATCCGTCAAAATCTTGTTGCACAAAAGCATAGGTTAGCTGTCGAGCGCGGTCGGGACGAAAATTGAAGAAAATTACTCCATCTCCTGATTCGACTGTTCCTGGGGCAATTCTGGTAGGAGGAATAAACTCATCAGTAAAGTCTTGCTTATAAAAATTCTCTAATAGCTCAGTAGCGGAAACCGATTGGGTAAATTCATTATTAGTCATGACATCATAAGCTTTTTGGACTCGATCCCAACGGCGATCGCGATCCATAGCAAAATATCGACCACTCACGGTGACAATTTTGCCGATGCCAATTTTTTCAATATATTGTTCAATTTTGCCTAAAGCTTTAATCCCTTCTGTGGTGTTGGTATCTCTACCGTCAGTGATCGCGTGAATACAGACATCTGCGATCGCGTTTAATTTGGCTAAATCTAATAATCCAATTAAATGCTTGAGATGGGAATGAACCCCTCCTTCTGAACAAAGACCAACTAGGTGAAGTTTTCCTCCTGAAGCGCGGATCTGTTCGCAAGTTTGTACGAGTACTTCATTACGGAACAGGGAACCGTCTTCCACAGCATCAGTAATTCTAACTAACTCCTGAGGAACTACCCTACCTGCACCAAGGTTCAAATGTCCTACTTCTGAATTTCCCATTTGACCATCTGGCAGACCTACGTCTTTTCCAGAAGTATTGATTAGCGTATTAGGGTAAGCTGCCTTCAAACTATTGAAGATGGGTGTTTTCGCTATAGCTATGGCATTAGCTTCAGTTTCTTTTCGATAACCCCAGCCATCTAATATCGCTAGCACCACTGGAGATACAGGTGCTTTATCCATAATTTATGCCCTATATTATGTATTAATTGCTACGCAATTTGATAATAGCATTGACTTTGAAGATTATCTCGATCAAATTTGTTTTATTTATTGCTATTTTGATGACATTTACCAACAAAATATTAAAAAATCGGAAAAAAGTCAGCATACTCTCTTACAATTTCTTTGACTTTATGAAGATATATTAACTAGGCGTAGCTGAGTCTGACTTATAGGGATCAGAGAATAATTACTAATATAGGGCAGTTTTTTTAGTTTTTTAACTCTCATAGTCAGTATCTTGCACTTGATTAGGAACTGGGATTTTCTTAATATTTATTTAACAATGTACTTTTTTAAAATTTAACTGATATTTAATGAATCTAGACGAGTGATCACGTTCAAATCTTCTTCATCTAACGCGGTAGGAATACCACTACTGATCAGTTCTGAAAAATCTTCGTTAGGAACCATCATACAGAGAGCATATAGCCTTTGAGAGCTAGTATTTTTAATATAGTGGGTGCCAGTTTTAGGCATCAAAATACTATCTCCTGTTTTTAGGATTACTTCTTTACCATCACATACTGCGATGCCTTCTCCTCGGAGAATAAAGAACATCTCTACAGCATAATTATGACGATGGGGAGGAGTTGCTCCACCAGGATCGAAAATTTCTACACAAACTGTTAAAGAATTATCCGCACTTTTGGAGTCAAAAATAATCGCCAGACGATTGGTATCGCGATCGCTGATACGATAAGCTTTATAGTCTTGGAACTTTTTTACGATGGGAATTGCACAACGTTGATTGGTTTCGATAGTCATCTTATTGTCAGGTTAAATCATTGAAGTAAATTGCTGATATCTGATGGAGCAATGATTCCAACATTAACTACGATCTTACTGTTCTGATAATATGGTTATCCGAATATGAAGGATAAAATAAAGAATTCAAAAATGAGCGAGTTGGCAAATAAGATTAAAACCATTGATGATAAACTCTCAAAACGTCCTATCTCCCTCGATCCAGGGGGTTACTATATCATCTACATTGATCGAGATGCCGAGTTAATCTATGTCAAGCACTACACTAACGTGATTAATGAAAAAGGTTTAGCTGTTGATCCTGATACGGGAAAAGTCATTGCTGCTAGAGGGAAAGCTACTAATAGAGTAGCAGAAACTATATATTCCGCTAGGACAGCCAAAGAACTTTGTGTCAAAGTTATCGAAGAACCCAAACCCTGTCCTATTACAATGTTGGATCATGCTGCTTATCTGGGACGAGAATTTATGCGTGCTGAATATGCCTTAATTTCGGGAAACGAGTATATTCAAGATTGAAGAGAATCCTAACTACTTCCTAACTAAATACACCAAGAAAACACCTAACAGCTATGAATAAAACTATGTTAGCTAACCCTATCTTCAATCCTGGTGGGGACGATAAAATTGAAAATCGCTCCATTTGGTTTGG